>JAGNPF010000195.1 GCA_017989775.1 Flavobacterium sp. | reverse complement strand
TGTCCCAAAACGTGAAAGCAAGCATCGTCAATGCCGGTGACGGAGCACACGAACACCCCACACAGGCTTTGTTGGACAGTTATTCCATTCGTGAAAAACTGGGCGACGTGGCCGGAAAAAAAGTGGTGATCGTGGGAGATATTTTGCATTCCAGGGTAGCACTTTCGAATATCTATGCTTTGCAAATGCAAGGTGCCGAAGTGAAAGTTTGCGGACCAAAAACATTGATTCCACGTTACATTGAATCACTTGGAGTAAAAGTAGAGCCGGATTTACGTAAAGCATTGGAATGGTGCGATGTAGCGAATATGCTTCGTGTTCAAAACGAAAGAATGGACGTGAATTTTTTTCCCTCCACACGAGAATATGCACAACAATATGGATTGGACAAAACTTTGCTGGATTCCTTGGATAAAGAAATCGTGATCATGCACCCGGGACCCATCAATCGTGGGGTAGAGATTACCTCGGATGTAGCCGATTCCCAACAATCGGTAATTTTGAACCAAGTGGAAAACGGTGTCGCCATCCGAATGGCGGTAATCTATTTATTGGCTTCAAAAATTCAGTAAATTTTAGGGTATTTACTTCATTGTAATTAGAATATTCTTTGTAAATTAGCAAAAACCTAACATAAAACGTGATGAAAGTAGAACAAAAAGGACATACTGTTACCATAAAAGATACGCAGGGTGATTTGGTTTCATTTCGTTTGAAATTGACCCACGAGTACAAAACGTTTCAAAAACACAATATCATAGTTGATATCAGGCAATATAAATCTCTTTCCATAAAAGAAATCGAGAGTTTTTTGCCGCTCTCAAAAACACACCGAAAATCCAAAAAATCATTCGTCATTGTAACCTCGGAACCTGATTTTAATGCCGTTTCCCACAAGTTGGCCGTTGTTCGATCTTTGCAAGAAGCCCACGACATCATTGAAATGGAAGAAATTGAACGAGATTTAGGATTTTAATTTACATTTATGGATTTTTTTGAAGACCCAAAGAAAATAAATCTTTTTAGGATTGTATTATTAGCAATATTGCTTATTTTGCTGGGGATGATTCTTTTTAATTATTTTGTAAACGGTGAAATCAATTTTTTAAGCCTTTTTGCCAATGTTTTGATGTCAGCTTCAATGGTGGCTCAAATCAGAAAATATTATATTCAAAAAAAGGATTAAATTATTTCTAATTTTAAGATTTTTGATTTTCCCCTTGAATCAATCTTCTAATTCTGAAATTACAATCTAAAATTAAATGAATTTAACCATACTAGGCTGTTATGCAGCCACTCCACGTACATTTACCAATCCCACTTCCCAGGTTCTGGAAATCAGGAATCGATTGTTTCTAATTGATTGTGGCGAAGGCACTCAGGTGCAATTGCGCAAAAACAAAATTAAGTTTTCCAAAATCAATCATGTTTTTATTTCGCATTTGCATGGTGACCACTTTTTTGGCCTTATTGGCTTGATTTCTACTTTTGCCTTGCTCAACAGGACTACGGATTTGCATATTTACGGTCCAAAAGGAATCAAGGAAATCATCAATTTGCAATTGAGATTATCCAATTCTTGGACAAAATACGATTTGTTTTTCCACGAATTGGAGTCCAAAGAAAGCGAAGTCGTTTTTGAAGACGACAAGGTAATTGTGAAAACAATTCCGTTAAGTCACAGGGTTTACACCAATGGTTTTCTGTTTCAAGAAAAAATCAGGGAACGAAATTTGGACTTCAAAGCTGTTCAAGATTACGAAATCGACAGGTGTTATTACCAGAACATCAAGAACGGGAAGGACATCACGCTGGAAGACGGGCGTGTTATTGAAAACCACAAATTGACCTTTGATCCTGTTCCGCCATTGAGTTATGCTTTTTGTTCGGATACGGTCTATAACGAAAATATTATCCCCATTATCAAGGAAGTAGATGTCTTGTATCACGAATCCACTTTTTTGGATTCAGAGGAAGCCTTGGCAGGGAAAACGATGCACTCCACGGCAAAAGAGGCGGCAACTATAGCCCTGAAAGCCAATGTCAAACAATTGGTCTTGGGGCATTATTCCACCCGATATGACAGCATCGCGCTTTTCAAGGAACAAGCCGAAACCATTTTTCCGAACGTTCTTTTGGCCGATGACGGCAAATCATTCGAGTTTTGATTTTAATTGAAGGGTTTTACAATTGAATGCTTTGATATTTGTCTTTATGAATAAATAACTGTTCATCACGTACAATATAAACCACTCCTTTTGTCACGCTGGAAGCGTCTAAATTATCTTGCTCTCACGCTTTGAGACGCTTCCAGCGTGACAAATAGCAAGAATAATACATTTACAGCAAACTCTTTTATGAGAATAAGTTTTCTTATTTTTGCAATTAAAGAAATTAAACAAATGAAAGACATAGGCAATTATAGAAAATCCTACGAAAAAAGTGAACTTCTGGAAACGAATATTCCGGAAGACCCCATCAATTTATTCAACCGATGGTTTCACGAGGTTGAGGATTTTGGAGGCGTGGACGAAGTGAATGCGATGACGGTTTCGACCATTGGGTTGGACGGTTTTCCGAAATCGAGAGTGGTGCTTTTGAAGCAATTCACTTATGAAGGATTTATTTTTTACACCAATTACAATTCCGAAAAGGGTAGGGCCATTGCCGATAATCCCAATATTTGTTTGTCTTTTTTTTGGCATTCGTTGGAACGTCAGGTCATCATCAAGGGAATTGCCGAAAAAACTTCGGAGAATATTTCCGACGGTTATTTTGAATCACGGCCAACGGGAAGCAAGTTGGGCGCCATTGTTTCCAATCAAAGTGCGGTTATTTCATCCCGAACTGTTCTGGAAGAGGGATTGAAGCAATTGGAGAGAGATTTTGAAGGAAAAGATATTCCAAGACCACAATTTTGGGGAGGTTATTTGGTTCGTCCCGTGGGAGTCGAGTTTTGGCAAGGAAGACCCAATAGGCTGCACGACCGAATTCGCTATCATTTGCAGGAAGATTATTCTTGGACCATAGATCGCTTGTCTCCATAAGAATTTTTTTAAAATTGAAAGGAAATTACCTGTATTATTTTTGAATTTGTGTATTTAATCGATTTTATTTGTTTTTTAATCGATAAAGTTGCTATATTTGACACAAGGAATTAAAGCAATATTGGTTCTTGAATTAATAAGTATTTTAAAGAATTGCCCCCACAGTTACTTTGGATGTATTTAGATTTAATTTAAAAAAGATGTTGTAGAGATTATAAAAGAGTTTGCCCCACAATCTACTTTAACCTTAACCTGTTAAATTAATAAATAAGAAATTAAAGAATTTTGCCCCACAATCTACTTTAAAAACTTAACCTACTAATTAAAAAATAGATTTTTTCAAGTTGTTAATTAGTTGGAAAAACCATCACAAAAAAAACGTGATGGTTTTTTTTATTTAGGGCGATTTTTTTTATTTTTTATAATTTGAATATCTGAATTTAGTAGTAGATTTACGCACAAGATAAATTATCGTTAAATTAAAGTTTGTGCTATCATGAATATTAAAAATCGTCTGACGTTGATGAGTTTTCTCCAGTTTTTTGTTTGGGGAGCTTGGCTGATTACCGTTGGGAATTATTGGTTTGGAACCAAACAATGGAGCGGAGCCGAATTCGGTGCCATATTTTCAACCTTGGGACTTTCGTCCATCATAATGCCGGCTTTTATAGGGATTATGGCAGATCGATGGGTGAGTGCCGAAAAGTTGTATGGAATTCTACACGTATTGGGAGGCCTGGCTCTTTGCTATATTCCGCAAGTGGACAATCCCGCTACCTTTTACTGGGTTATTTTTGGAGCGATGCTTTGTTATATGCCTACCATTTCTTTGTCCAATTCAGTGGCTTACACGATTTTGAAGAACAACGATTATGATGTTGTCAAGGTTTTTCCACCCATAAGAGTTTGGGGAACAATTGGTTTTATTGCCGCGATGTGGTTGACTAATTTATCGGGAAACAAAGCTTCTGCCAACATGTTTTACATCGCCGCTTTTGCCGCTTTTTTGTTGGGAATTTATTCCTTTACCTTGCCTAAATGTCCGCCGCAAAAACTGATTGAAAAAGGTTCTTCTTTATTCCAAAAATTAGGTTTGGATGCTTTTAAATTATTTGGAACCTACAAAATGGCCGTCTTCTTTATTTTCTCGATGTTTTTGGGTGCTGCTTTGCAATTGACCAACATGTATGGCGATGTCTATTTATCTGAATTTGGGAATATGCCGGAATATGCAGATAGTTTTGTGGTTCAAAAATCTACCTTGATTATGTCGATATCGCAATTTTTGGAAACGGCATTTATCTTGG
>JAGNPF010000009.1 GCA_017989775.1 Flavobacterium sp. | reverse complement strand
TTCTTAGACAAGGAATTGGTCTTGGTAAAAGATTTGGACAAATGCCAAAGACCCATCAACCAGAAATGGTCTTGGGACAGGATTTTGCGTTCGCCCTACATCAAACAGGCCGACGTATTGCAAGGATTTTACTTCTTTGAAGACCACTTTTCGACAGAAGAATTGAAACGCAATTTCGAGTTTTACGAAGCGTTTACCGTTCACGAAAGTTCCCTTTCACCTTGCGTTCATTCGATTCAGGCGGCAAAATTGGACAAAATGGATATGGCCTACACTTTCTACTTGAGAACATCTCGTTTAGACCTTGATGATTACAACAAAGAAGTGGAAGAAGGTTGCCACATCACCTCAATGGCGGGAACTTGGATGAGCATCGTGGAAGGTTTTGGAGGAATGCGGGTGAAAGACAACACGCTTCATTTTTCTCCAAAAATCCCGAAAGAATGGACAGCTTATTCCTTTAAAATTAATTTCCGAAACCAGATTTTGAAGGTTGCCATTAACCAAGAGGAAACCCTTTTTGAGCTTGAAGGAACCAAAAACCTGACTGTTTTTGTTAATGGGGAGTCTATTTTGGTTAAGCCAAACAGCTTGACAACGGTTTAAAAATATTGAACCATAAAGGTATTTTAGTTGTTTAAGAGAAACTTGAACAACTAAAATACCTTCTTTTTAATATAAAATGTTGAACTAAATTTAATTGTTTATCAAATGAAAAAGATATTTTTACTCTTCATTTTCACAACTTCCACCATGTTTGCACAAATCGAAAAAATAGAACCTCCTTTTTGGTATGCCGGAATGCACAACCCGGAACTACAAATTATGTTTTATGGCAAAAACATAGCAAAATACCAGATTTCAGTTTCCAATTCGATTAAAATCACAAAAGTGCAACGGACTGAAAATCCAAACTACGTTTTTGTCACTATAAACACTAAAAATAGTCCTGCATCCGATTTTGTTTTTACTTTCAAAGGCAATAATTCCGTGGCTTTTACCCAAAATTATTCTTTGAAAAAACGAAGAGAGAATTCGGCCCAAAGAAAAAGTTTTGACGCCTCGGACATGATGTATTTGATAATGCCGGATCGATTTTCAAATGGCAAAAAAAACAACGACTCCAATGATTTAACCCACGAAAAATTCAACCGAAATTTACCTGGAGGAAGACACGGCGGCGATATTGAAGGTATCATCAACCATTTGGATTATTTGCAGGAATTGGGCGTTACCACCATTTGGAACACACCACTTTGCGAGGATAATGAAGAAAAATATTCCTATCATACTTACGCACAATCTGATGTTTACAAAATTGATCCTCGTTATGGAACCAATGAAGATTATGCTCGATTGGCTTCGGAATTGCACAAAAGAAAAATGAAATTAGTAATGGATTACGTTACGAATCATTGGGGAGCGGCACATTGGATGATGAAAGATTTACCCACTCACGATTGGATTCATCAATTTGAAAACTTTACCCAAACCAACCACAAACGAACAACAATTAACGACATAAATGCATCGAAAATTGACACCAAAATTTGTATGGATGGATGGTTTGCGCCAACAATGCCTGACCTGAACCAGTCTAATCCTTTGATGTTAAACTATCTTATTCAAAATGCAATTTGGTGGATTGAATATGCAGATTTAGATGGTTTTAGAGTAGACACTTACAACTATTCAGATCCTGAAGGAATTGCAAAATGGACAAAAGCCATAACAAATGAGTATCCTAATTTCAACATCGTTGGAGAAGTTTGGATGCAAAATCAAGCACAAATTGCGTATTGGCAAAAAGACAGTAAAATTGCCGCTATCCAAAATTACAATTCCCACTTGCCAAGCGTGATGGATTTTACATTACTTGGTGCATTGGGAAGTGTTTTCAACGAAGATGACGGCAGTTGGGACAAAGGAATGGTGAAAATATATGATAATTTTGCCAATGATTTTCTGTATCCAAACATCAATAACATGCTGATTTTTGCCGAAAATCACGACACACAACGCATAAATCACGTTTACAACAACGACATCCGAAAATACAAAATGGCAATGGCAGTTTTGGCCACAGTCCGAGGAATTCCCCAATTGTATTACGGCTCCGAAGTGGGAATGGCCGGAAACAAAGACAATGGTGATGCCGATATTCGTCAAGATTTTCCTGGTGGTTGGGAAGGCGATGCCATCAATGCTTTTATCAAAGAAGAAAGAACGCCAGGGCAAAACGAATATTTTGATTTCACTTCCAAGTTGTTCAATTGGAGAAAAAACCAATCAGCAGTTCACTTCGGAAAAATGACGCATTACATTCCGGAAAACAATGTCTACGTCTATTTCAGGTACAATTCGTCCGAAAACGTGATGGTTTTAATCAACAACAGCAATGAAACCAAAGTGATAAACACAACTCGTTTCGCAGAAAACATTGGTAATCATAAAAGCGGAAAAGACGCAATCACCGAACAAAATATTGACGTCACAAAAGAAATAACTTTGGAACCCAAATCAGTTTTGATATTGGAATTGAAATAAAAAAATTGAACCATGCAAGGCATTTAAAGTCATATAAGAAAACTTAAATGGCCTTAAATGCCTTATATGTTCGAAAAAATACAAACTATGAAAAAATTATTTTTCTTATTATTTATAACTTCACTTTCCTTTGCACAAAACGCAAACAGGAAATTCGAAAGCTTCAAAGAAGTCAACAACGCTTTAGAAATAAAAACTTCCGATGGTTTATATATCATCAAGGCTTATTCTGATAAAATTGTCGAAACTACTTTTATTCCAAAAGGAGAAATTTTTAATCCAAATTCAGAAGCAGTAGTTTTAGTTCCAAAAGCGAATATTACGAAAGTTTATGAAACCCCAAACTCAATAGTCTCTACAGCTTATGGTATCGAAGTTTCTGTACAAAAATCACCTTTTCAAATATCATATTTCTATAAAACCAAACCATTATTTTCCGAAAAATCAGGTTATTTAAAACAAAAACATATTCCGTTAGAAAATGTAAAAGGCAACATAAAAACCGATTCAACCGAGGTAATCCAATTCAACATTTCGCCTGACGAAATGCTTTATGGTGGCGGCGCACGTGCTTTGGGAATGAATCGTCGTGGCAACAAATTGGCTTTGTACAACAGAGCGCATTATGGCTACGAAACCCATTCGGAATTAATGAATTTTACCATTCCGATGGTCTTGTCGTCAAAAATGTATGCCGTTCATTTTGACAATTCCGCCATTGGCTACTTGGATTTAGACAGCAAAAAAGACAATACTTTAGCTTATGAAACTATTTCAGGTCGAAAAACCTATCAAGTAATCGTGGGCGATTCTTGGACTGATTTGATTTCCAATTACACCGATTTGACCGGAAAACAACCCTTGCCGGCTCGATGGACTTTGGGAAATTTTTCCAGCCGTTTTGGCTATCATTCGCAAGAAGAAGTAGAGAAAACCATCAAAAAATTTGAAGACAACAACATTCCTGTCGATGCCATAATTCTCGATTTGTATTGGTTTGGCAAAGAAATGAAAAACACAATGGGAAATTTGGATTGGGAAAAAGAAACCTTCCCGAATCCCGAAAAAATGATGTCCGATTTGAATGCAAAAGGCATAAAAACCATACTGATTACTGAACCTTTTGTCCTCACAACTTCCAAGAAATGGCAAGAAACCGTGGACAAAAAAGTATTGGCAACAGATAAAGACGGAAAACCTTTTACTTATGATTTCTACTTTGGAAACACCGGAATCATCGATATTTTCAAACCTGACGGAAAAGATTGGTTTTGGAATGTGTACAAACGATTGATCAATCAAGGTGTTGGCGGACTTTGGGGCGATTTGGGCGAACCCGAAGTATTCCCTTCAGAAGCCATCACTGCTGGAGGAACAGCCGATGAAATCCACAATGTTTACGGACACAATTGGGCAAAATTAATTGCCGATGGTTACAAAAAAGACTTTTCGAATCAACGTCCGTTTATTCTGATGCGCGCCGGATATTCTGGTTCACAGCGTTTTGGCATGATGCCTTGGAGTGGTGATGTGAGCCGTTCTTGGGGCGGATTGCAATCGCAAATGGAAATTTCTTTGCAAATGGGAATGCAAGGCATGAGTTATATGCACTCGGATTTAGGAGGTTTTGCAGGTGATTATTTCGACAATGAATTATACATTCGTTGGTTGCAATACGGTGTTTTTAATCCAATTTTCCGTCCGCACGCCCACGAAGAAGTTGCAGCAGAACCGGTTTACAAAGATATTGTGACCAAAGCAAAAGCCAAGAAACAAGTGGAATTGCGTTACCAATTAATGCCTTACAATTATACTTTGGCTTTTGAAAACAACCAAAAAGGAACGCCATTAATGCGTCCGTTGTTTTTTGAAGAACCCAACAATGCCAAATTGTCGACCGTTTGTGAAACTTATCTTTGGGGAAATGACTTTTTGGTGACTCCAATAACGAAACCTGGAGTGACTACAACTTCGATTTATTTTCCAAAAAACAACAATTGGTTTGATTTCTATTCCGACAAAAAACAATTGGCAGGAACAACTTCGACAATCGCCGTTGTTGAAGACCATATTCCTGTTTTCGTTCGTGGTGGCGCTTTCATTCCAATGATAAAAACCATTCAAAACACATCCAAATATTCGTTGGCTGACTTCGATTTGCATTATTATTTTGATACAAAAACCACTCAAAATTCAGGCAAATTATACAATGACGATGGAACAACGGCAAACGCTTTCGAAAAAGGAGCATTTGAAATCTTGAATTTCAATGGCAATGCAAATGGTAAAACAGTAGTTGTCAAATTGAATTCCGAAATTGGAAAAAACTTCCAATCATTCGATAAAAATGTTGCGTTAATCGTCCACAATATAAAAGCAAAATCAGTAACCGTAAATGGAAAAACCATTGCTTTCAAAACTGTTAAAAACAATATAGAAATTCCAGTTTCTTGGAAAAAAGGAACGGAAGCGGAAATCAAAATTCAATTATAAAAATAAAAAAACAAACCACTAAAAAATTAAGAACACCTTAATGAACCTTAATTTCTTAATAGTTTTAAAAAATGACCTATGAAAAAATTAATTTTACTATTTGCAATTACTTTAGTTTTCGCCAGTTGCTCTTCAACAAAAACAGCAACAGCAGCATCGAAAACTCCCTTTGTTTGGGAAAATGCCAATGTGTATTTTCTTTTAATCGACCGATTCAACAACGGAGATAAAACCAACGACCTAACTTATAATCGAAATAAACCGACGGGGAAATTGCGAGGTTTTGAAGGTGGCGATATTCGTGGTGTGATTCAAAAACTAGACGAAGGTTACTTTGAAAAGCTCGGCATAACTGCCATTTGGATGACACCTGTTGTCGAACAAATTCACGATGGAGTCGATGAAGGAACTGGCTTTACGTATGGTTTTCACGGTTATTGGACAAGAGATTGGTCGGCATTGGATCCGAGTTTTGGAACTAAAAAAGATTTGGCTGAATTGGTACAAAAAGCACATGCCAAAGGAATTCGCATTTTGTTGGATGCCGTAATTAATCATACCGGACCAGTTACTGCCGAAGATTCCGTTTATCCAAATGATTGGGTGAGAACGACGCCAAAATGCACATACAAATCCTATGACACTTACATTAATTGCACCTTGGTTGACAATCTTCCGGACGTAAAAACCGAAAGCAATGAAACTGTAGCTTTACCTCCTTTCTTGATTGAAAAATGGAAAAAAGAAGGCCGTTACGAACAAGAAGTAGCCGAATTGGATGCCTTTTTCGCCAAAACCGGTTATCCTCGTGCGCCAAAATATTACATCATGAAATGGCTATCGGATTATATCACCGATTATGGAATTGATGGCTACCGAGTGGATACGGCGAAGCATACTTATGAAGATGTTTGGGCGGATTTCAAGAAAGTATGCGACCAAGCCTTTGACGATTTCAAAAAAAATAATCCTGAAAAAGCATTGGACAACAATTCTTTTTTCACCGTTGGTGAAGTGTATGGTTACAACATTGGAGCGAAAAAATTATTTGATTTTGGAGACAAAAAAGTGGATTATTTTGCGAATGGTTTTACTGGTTTAATCAATTTTGACTTTAGAAACGAAGCCAAAATGAATTATGAAGAATTGTTTTCAAAATACAACGAGATTCTTCAAAATGACTTAAAAGGAAACACGGTGATGAACTATGTTTCTTCGCACGACGACAGTTATCCTTACGACAAAAAACGCGAAAAAACATTCGAAAGCGGAACAAAATTGTTGCTTGCTCCAGGAATTTCGCAAGTATATTATGGCGACGAAAGCGCTCGTCCGCTAGATATTCAGGGAACTACAGGCGATGCGACTTTACGTTCAATGATGAATTGGGATGAAATAAAAACCAATCCCGAAACTCAAAAAGTGCTTTTGCATTGGCAAAAACTGGGTAATTTCAGAAAAAACCATCCAGCAGTTGGAGCTGGAATTCATAAAGAAATTTTGGCAAGTCCTTATGTTTTCAGCCGAACTTTTAGCAGAGATAATTTCACGGACAAAGTGATTATTGGTTTGGATTTACCAAAAGGTCAAAAGGAAATTTCGGTGGGAACTATTTTCAAGGACGGAACAAAATTGAAAGATGCCTATTCCGGAAAAGAAGTTGTAGTTTCGAATGGAAAAGTAACTATCGACACCGAATTTGATATTGTCTTATTGGAAAAATAATCCAACACTAGAATTCAAAAAAATAATTCACAAAGTTCCCAAAGTAAATTTAATGCTTTGGGAACTTTGCGTTTTTTCTTAATTACCTTTGCTTTAAATCTGATGTAAATGAATTCCATTCTCAAAATTGGACATCGCGGAGCAAAAGGACTTGAACCCGAGAACACCTTAATTTCTTTCCAAAAAGCCATTGATTTGAAAGTTGACGGCATTGAACTCGACGTACATTTGAGTTCCGATGGGGAAATAATCGTGATTCACGACGATACAATTGACCGAACTACCAACGGAAAAGGTTTTGTAAATAAACTATCTTTGCACGAATTGAAGGCATCGCGGATAGATAATGAGCACGAAATCCCAACTTTGACAGAAGTTTTTGATTTGGTAAACCAACAATGTTTGGTCAATATCGAAATCAAGGGAAAAGGAATGACAAAACCAGTTGTGAAATTGATTGAATCGTATGTGAAAAATAAAAACTGGAAACACGACCAATTTTTGATTTCAAGTTTCGATTGGATAGCATTGGTGGACATCCATTTGCTGAATCCTGAAATTCCTTTGGGCGTTTTGACGGAATATGATTTGGAACTTGCTTTTGCTTTCGCCAAATTCATTGAGGCAAAATCAGTTCACGCCCATTATCATTTATTGTCCGAAAAAATGACGGTGCAAATGCAGGAAGAAGGTTTTCAAGTATTCGCGTGGACCGTCAATGAACCCGAAGACATTCAAAAAATAAAATCATTCAACGTAAACGGAATCATTTCCGATTTTCCAGATAGAATATGAACCAGAATTTTGACATTATAATTGTAGGCGGTGGCGCTGCGGGATTTTTTACGGCAATCAATATTGTAGAGAAAAATCCAAAACTGAAAGTAGCGATTCTCGAACGCGGAAGCGAAGTTTTGTCTAAAGTTCGTGTTTCGGGCGGCGGAAGATGCAACGTTACTCACGCTTGTTTTGAACCCAACGAACTGGTGAAATTTTACCCTCGTGGCGAGAAAGAATTGCGTGGCCCTTTTCATCAATTTTGTTCTGGTGATACTGTGGAATGGTTCAGCAATCACGGCGTGGAACTCAAAATTGAAGACGATGGCCGAATGTTTCCGGTTTCGAATTCGTCGCAAACCATCATCGATTGTTTTCTAAAAGCGACCCAGAAATTGGGAATTGCAGTTTTGACTGGGCAAAGTGTGCAATCCATTTTCAAAAAAGACAATTTTTGGAAAATCGAAACCCAAAGTGAAAATTACATCACCGAAAAACTAATTCTCGCCACGGGAAGCAACCCGAAAATTTGGGAAATGCTGCAAACTTTTGGTCACGCCATCGTGAATCCCGTTCCTTCCTTGTTTACTTTCAACATCAAAGATTCGAGAATAAAAGAATTGCCGGGAGTTTCTGCCCAAGTTTCGGTAAAAGTAAAAGACACCAAACTGACCTCAACAGGACCTTTGTTAATCACCCATTGGGGAATGAGCGGACCGGCGATTTTGAAATTATCGGCTTGGGGTGCACGGATATTATTCGAAAAAAATTACCAATTTACCATTTTCGTCAATTGGCTGAACGACCTTGATGCCGATGATACAGAAAAAATTCTCAAAGATTTAAAACAGGAACACGCCAAAAAAGCGGTTTCCAAGAAATCTCCTTTTGACTTTCCGAATCGATTATGGGAAAGTTTGGTTTTGGCTTCGAACATTTCTGAAGAATCCAAATGGGCTGATTTGTCCAAAACTCAATTGCAAAACTTGGTCAGTCAATTGATGAATTCTAGTTTTCAGGTAAATGGAAAAAGTACTTTCAAGGAAGAATTTGTGACTGCAGGCGGTATTGATTTAAAGGAAATCAACTTCAAAACCATGGAAAGCAAACTGCACAAAAATCTTTATTTCGCTGGGGAAATAATCAACATTGATGCTATAACCGGAGGTTTTAACTTTCAAAATGCTTGGACGAGTGGGTTTATTGTGGCGAGTAATTTTTAATACTTCGTTCTATTACAATAAAACTGAACACTAAAAATCTGACCACTGATTACTACTTATTCAACCACCAAATACTGGCATTCAAAACACTTGCAAAACTCACCCAAAGCAAGTATGGAATGAATAAATAACCCGCTATTTTATTGATTTTAGAAAACTTTAAATAGGTTTCATAAATCATCAACCATAGTATAACAATTTCCAATCCAGCCAACATCGGGTTTTTCAAACCAAAAAACAAAAAAGACCACAAGGCATTCAAAGCCAATTGAACTGCGAAGAAAATCAAGGCATTTTTCACGACTTCTTTTTCTTGTTCCATACGATTCCAAACCAATCCAGCGGCAACTCCCATCATTACATAAAGTGAACTCCAAACCGGTGCAAAAATCCAATTCGGTGGATTAAAACTAGGCTTTACCAAGGTCGGATACCAAGATGTAATGGCCGAACGGGTGACCATTCCGGAGAAATACCCCACTACCAAACACGTAACCACAACCACCAGAATTTTGGAAATCTTGTTCATTTTTATTTTTTTTCAAAATTAATCAAAACTTTTAAACGATTAAACCTTTAAACCTTTAAACCTTTAAACGATAAAAAAGTATCTTTGCCCAAATTTTATAATTGATGTTTTCAGCAAACGATTTTATTCCGTCTCCCTACTCTCATTCCATCGAAACAGGAAATTTTCAATGGAGTTCGCCCAGCAACATTGCCTTGGTGAAATATTGGGGGAAAAAAGACAAGCAAATTCCAGCCAATCCTTCGGTGAGTTTCACCTTGAATAATTGCAAGACAATTACCAAATTGGCTTTCGACAAAAAAACCATCTCGACTGCGCTCGATGTGACAAACGACTTCTCTTTCGACCTGCTTTTTGAAGGAAAACCAAAGGAAGATTTCAAGCCAAAAATCCAGCAGTTTTTCGAAAGAGTTTTGGTTTATTTGCCATTTTTGAAAGACTATCATTTTACCATTGATACAGAAAATACATTTCCACACAGTTCAGGAATCGCTTCATCGGCTTCGGGAATGGCTGCTTTGGCGATGAACTTGATGAGTTTGGAAAAAGCTTTAAACCCGGAAATGAGCGAGAAATACTTTTACCAAAAAGCCTCTTTCTTGGCACGTTTGGGTTCGGGAAGTGCCTGCCGAAGCGTAAAAGGGAAAGTAGTCGTTTGGGGAAATCACGAGAATATTGAAGGAAGTTCGGATTTATTTGGAGTGGAATTTCCGAACGCCATTCACGATAATTTCAATAATTTTCAAGACACGATTTTGTTGGTTGACAAAGGCGAGAAACAAGTTTCAAGTTCCGTTGGTCATAATTTAATGAACGGGCATCCCTTTGCCGAAAGGCGATTTGAACAAGCTCACGAAAATCTGGACAAATTAATCAGCGTTTTCGAAAGCGGGAATTTGGAGGAATTCATTACCATTGTCGAAAGCGAAGCCTTGACCTTGCACTCGATGATGATGACATCAATTCCGTATTTTATTTTGATGAAACCAAATACTTTGGAAATCATTAATGCCATTTGGAAGTATCGAAACGAGACCAAAATCCCGGTTTGCTTCACGCTCGATGCCGGAGCCAATGTTCACGTTTTGTATCCCGAAAACGTCAAAGAAAAGGTGTTGCAATTTATTAAGGACGAATTAGTTGGCTATTGTCAAAATGGTCAGTACCTTTGCGACGAAATTGGAATCGGTTCGACAAAAATTTAATATCTTTATATTTCTAAATAGGCAGGTATGAACATTGAATTGGAAAAATCAAAATTGATGAAATTGTTGGAAGAAACCAACGACGAGTCTATTATTGCCTCTATGTTGAAACTATTCAGTACCAAGAAAAAAGATTTTTGGGATGAATTGACGGAGGAGCAAAAGTTTGAAATTGAAGAAGGGGAAAGACAAATAGAAAGAGGAGAGTTTGTCGATTTTGAAGAGTTTATTCAGAAATATATTGAGTAGCGCAATGAGGGAAATAAAAGTTTCAATTGACACTCAAAAAAAGACAAAATTACTTTTAGAATATCTTGAAGCAAAGTGGTCAGTAAGGGTTAGAATTAAATTTGCAAAGAAATTGTATGATGCACTAAAAATAATCAGAGCTAATCCCGAGATTTTCCCTAAATCAAAAACAAATAAAAAACTGCATAAGTGTGTTGTTACAAAACAAACAACTTTGTTTTATAATTTCACAAGCAAACAAGTAAATGTGGTTGCTCTTTTTGACACAAGACAAAACCCAACGAAAATCAACAAAATAAAATAAGTTCAATTTGCATAATATCAGTTTTGCTTTTATAAAAGCAGTACTTTTGCAAAACACAAAATCTTTATGTTTTCCATTTAGAAATTGATAAAACAAGGAGAAAATGAACATTGAATTGGAAAAATCAAAATTGATGAAGTTGTTGGAAGAAACCAACGATGAGTCGATTATTGCGTCCATCAAAAAAATATTTATCTCTCAAAAAAAAGATTTTTGGGATGAATTATCAGAGGAGCAAAAGTTTGAAATTGAAGAATCTGAAAGAGAATATGAAAGAGGTGAATTTGTTAATTTCGAAGAATTCATTAAAAAGCATCTTTGATGAGAGAAATTACAATTTCTAATCGTGCTCAAAAGAACATTGAAGTCCTTTTTAATCATTTAGAATTGAAATGGTCTGAAAAAGTAAAAAAGAAATTTGCATTAAAACTGTATGATACTTTAAAAATAATCCAGATCAGCCCAGAAAGCTTCCCTAAATCAGGACATAATCCAAATTATCATAAATGTGTTTTGTCAAAACAAACTACTATATATTACAGACATAGTTCAAAACAAATTAGAATTTTATCGCTTTTCGACACTAGACAGAACCCAACAAAAATCAACAAAATAAAATAAGTTCAACCTATATGAAAGGACCTTTATTTTACTCAAAAATATTACTCTTTGGAGAATACGGAATTATTCGTGACTCGAAAGGTTTGTCGATTCCCTACAATTTTTACAACGGCGGGCTGAAAAGGGACGAAAATCCATCAGCAGAAGCCCTGAAATCCAACGGACATTTGAAACGTTTTGTTTCCTATTTGGAAAATTTGCAAAGCGAGCAACCCGAATTGGTCACTTTCGATTTGGTTACCCTAAAAAACGATGTCGAAACCGGAATGTACTTCGATTCCAGCATTCCGCAAGGATACGGAGTGGGAAGCAGCGGTGCATTGGTGGCCGCCATTTACGACAAATATGCCCAAAACAAAATTACCGTTCTTGAGAATTTGACTCGTGAAAAGTTGTTGCAACTCAAAACTATTTTCGGCCAAATGGAATCTTTTTTCCACGGAAAAAGCTCTGGTTTGGATCCTTTGAACAGTTATTTGAGCATTCCCATCTTGATCAATTCCAAAGACAATATCGAGGCAACCGGAATTCCAACCCAAAGCTTGGAAGGCAACGGAGCCGTGTTTTTGATCGATTCAGGAATTGTGGGCGAAACCGCCCCGATGGTCAATATTTTCATGGAAAACCTGAAAGACCAAGGCTTCCGAAAAATGCTGAAAGACCAATTCATCAAACATACCGATGCCTGCGTCGAAAGTTTCTTGGGCGGTGACATCAAATCCTTGTTTGCCAACACCAAAAAACTGTCGAAAGTCGTTTTGAACCATTTCAAGCCAATGATTCCCGAACAATTTCACGGCATTTGGCAAGAAGGAATCGACTCTGGTGATTATTACCTAAAACTTTGTGGTTCAGGCGGTGGAGGTTATATTTTGGGATTCACCCAAGACTTGGAAAAAGCTAAAAACGCCCTGAAAGATTACAAGCTGGAAGTCGTTTACCAATTTTAAAATGCTGAGCAGAAAGAACAAGATTTTAGTGATGAAATTCATCAGTTTGTTCTCCGTGGTCAGGGGTTACAACATTCCGATAATCGTCTTGGCGCAATATCTTTCGGCGATTTTCATACTCGCTCCCGAAAAAAGGGCGCTGTCCATCCTGCTCGATTTCGACTTGTTCATCATCGTTTTTGCCTCCTCGTTGACGATTGCTTCGGGCTACATCATCAACAATTTTTACGACAGCAAAAAGGACTTGATCAATCGTCCCAACAAGTCAATGCTGGATCGATTGGTCAGCCAAAAAACAAAGTTGTATGTTTATTTCTCCCTGAATTTTATCGTGGCCTTGTTGGCCATAGTCGTTTCTTGGCGGGCTTTCTTGTATTTTTCGGTCTACATTTTCCTGATTTGGTATTATTCGCATCGCATCAAAAAATACCCGATAATCGGGAATTTGACGGCGGCCTTTTTGGCCATTTTGCCCTTTTTCGCCATTCTGTTGTATTACAAAAACCTGTATGAAGTCATTTTTGGCCACGCCACTTTCCTGTTTTTGTTTCTCTT
>JAGNPF010000194.1 GCA_017989775.1 Flavobacterium sp. | reverse complement strand
CTTCGCCCAACTCTGGTTTTAATTTTTCGGCATAATAATGAGCCATTTGTAACTGCTTATCCGCAGAAAGTCTCATTCCCAGTCCAAATTCGGCATTATCTTCGAAGAGAGAATTGCTCCAAGCTGGTCCTTTTCCTTTAGAATTAGAACTCCAAGGTGTAGTTGGTAAATTTCCTCCGTAAATAGATGAACAACCCGTTGCATTGGCTACCATTAATCTATCACCGAAAAGTTGAGTGAGAACTTTAATGTAAGGTGTTTCTCCACAACCTGCACAAGCTCCAGAAAACTCAAACATTGGTTCTAAGAATTGTACGCCGTGAACAGTGGAATAATTCACCATATTTTTATCGTGAATTGGCAATTTCTCGAAATAAGAAATCACTTTTCTATGTTTTTTAAGGTCTGGATTTTTTGGTAAAATATTTATCGCGCGTAATTCTTCGTTTTCCTGATCAATTACAGGGCACGCTTCGTAACACAATTTACAACCAGTACAATCTTCTTCGTACACCTGAAGTGTAAACTTGGTTTCAGGGAAACCTCTCGCATTAATTGGTGCAGATTGGAAACCTTCAGGAACTTCCGTCAATAAATCTTTGTGATAAAACTTAGAACGAATTACAGAATGAGGACACACAAAACTACAATTACCACACTGAATACAGATGTCTGCATTCCAATGGGCTACTTTTTCAGAAATATTACGTTTTTCCCATTTTGTAGTTCCGTTTGGATACGTTCCATCAGCAGGAATAGCACTTACAGGCAATTCATCACCTTTACCAATCATCATTTTGTAGGTAATATTTTTTACAAAATCTGGTGCATTTTCATCAATGGTTTGCTCCTCTCCTTTTTCGGCGGTTACTGCATTTGGAATTTTAACTTCGAATAAATTGGCTAACGTTTGATCAACAGCTAAGAAATTTTTATCTACAACAGCTTGACCTTTTTTGATGTACGTTTTTTCAATTGCTTTTTTGATTTGTTTGATGGCTTCTTCTTCTGGTAAAACTCCTGAAAGTTTGAAAAAACACGTTTGCATAATGGTATTAATTCTGCCTCGCATTCCTGTTTTGTCGGCAACTTCATTAGCGTCTATCACGAAAAATTTAATGTTTTTTTCAATCAATTGTTGCTGAACTTGATAAGGCAATTTGTCCCAAACTTCGTCTTTAGAATAAGGCGAATTCAATAAAAATTTTGCTCCATTTTTAGCAAAACTGAGCATATCTTCATTTTCTAAAAATTTGAAGAAATGACAAGCGATAAAATCTGCTTTTGAAATCAAATAAGGCGCTTCAATCGGTTCGTGCCCAAAACGAAGGTGAGAAACGGTTTTCGCTCCAGATTTTTTAGAATCATATACGAAATATCCTTGCGCTGAAAGTTCTGTGTTTTCGCCAATAATTTTAATTGAATTTTTATTCGCGCCAACCGTTCCATCTGCTCCCAAACCGAAAAACAGCGCTTGGTTCCATCCAGAATCATCTAATTTGAAGTTATAATCTACATCAATACTGGTAAAACTTACATCATCTGTAATCCCAACAGTGAAATGGTTTTTAGAATTTTCGGTTTTTAAATTATCATAAACTGCTTTTACCATAGCTGGTGTAAATTCTTTAGACGAAAGTCCATATCTACCGCCAATAATTTTTGGCATATTTTCTAAAGTTCCATTGGTAAGCGCTTCTGTAAGGCAAACCAGAATATCTTGATACATTGGTTCACCGTTACTTCCTGGCTCTTTGGTTCTGTCTAAAACGGCGATTTTTTTCACAGATTTTGGTAAAACCGAAATAAAATCTTCATTTGGGAATGGTCTAAACAACGAAATTTTAAGAACACCTGTTTTTTCTCCATTTTTATTGAGAAATTCTGAAGTTGGAATTACCGTTTCTACTCCAGAACCCATAATTACGATAACATTTTCAGCTTCTGGATGTCCGAAATACGAAACCGGAGCATAATTTCTACCTGAAATTTCAGAGAATTTCTGCATTTCTTCCTTTAAAATGGTAGGAATTTTAGCATAAAAAGGATTAGAAGTTTCTCTTCCTTGGAAATAAACATCAGGATTTTGAGCCGTTCCTCTTACGAAAGGTTTATCAGGATTTAAACTTCTATTTCTGTGTGCAATCACCAATTCATCATCTATCATTGCACGAATTTGATCATCATTCAACAAATTAATTTTGTTCACTTCGTGAGAAGTTCTGAAACCGTCAAAGAAATGAATAAAAGGAATTCTCGCTCTCAAAGTAGTAGCTTGGGCAATGAGCGCCATATCGTGTGCTTCTTGAACACTTGCAGAAGAAAGCATCGCAAAACCAGTAGTTCTGGCGGCCATTACATCTTGATGGTCACCAAAAATCGACAAAGCTTGCGCTGCCAAAGAACGTGCTGCCACGTGAAAAACTGCACTTGTAAGTTCTCCTGCAATTTTGTACATATTTGGAAGCATTAGCATTAAACCTTGAGACGCGGTAAAAGTGGTAGTTAGCGCACCTGCTTGAAGCGAACCGTGAACTGTACCAGCAGCACCGCCTTCACTTTGCATTTCTATAATTTCGGGAACATTTCCCCAGATATTTTTAATTCCTTTAGACGCCCATTCGTCTGCCAATTCCGCCATTGTAGAAGATGGCGTAATAGGATAAATGGCACAAACTTCGTTTACTCTGTACGCGATATACGCTGCAGCTTCGTTTCCGTCGATGGTTGCTATTATTTTATTTTGATTTTTCATTGTTTTCAATTGATTAATGTTCTAAAACCATATCTAAAGCGTGACAAGGACATTGTTCTGCGCAAACGCCGCAACCTGTACACAAATCGTAATTTATCGTGTAACCGTCGCCTTTTCCGTTTTTGGAAATTGCACCTTCTGGACACGCTCCATAACAACTATCACACTCGAAACAATTCCCGCAGGAAAGACAACGTTGTGCTTCATAAACCGCTTCTTCTGTGGTGTAACCTGCAACAATTTCGTCAAAAGTTTCTACGGCTTTCTCAATTTCTAAATGCTGTTGAGCTTTTGCTTCTGCATTGGTTTTGAACCAAATTTGTAGTTTTTCGATGGTAACTAAAGGATTGTTGGTTGGTTTTTCATAAGTCGTACTTCTCAGCCAAGCATCAATATTTCTGGCCGCTTTTTTACCGTGTCCTGTTGCAATGGTAACCGTTCTTTCACTTGGAACCATATCACCGCCTGCAAAAATTCCGGGATAACCTGTCATCATTGCTGGATTTACTTCAACGGTTGTTCCATCTTCTTTGAAGGTAATTCCTTCAATATGTTTTAAGAAATCGGTATCTGCTTCTTGTCCGAGAGCTAGAATTAAAGAATCCGCTTCCAAAGTTTCGTATTCACCAGTTGGAACAGCTTTTCCATTAACCACTTGCATTTTTTCTACGGTGATAGAAGAAGTTTCCATATTTTTAATAGAACTCAACCAATGAATTTTTACGCCTTCACTTAATGCTTCGTCTGCTTCAAATTCGTGAGCAGGCATATGTTCACGGTCTCTTCTGTATATAATCATGGCTTCGTCTGCACCTAATCTTTTGGCAGTTCTGGCTGCATCCATTGCAGTATTTCCGCCGCCATAAATGGCGACTCTTCTTCCTAAAAGAGGTTTGTTGTCACTGTTTTCATCTGCATCTTTTAAGAAAGAAACCGCATCTAAAATTTTACTGGCTTCTTGAGCTGGAATATTTACTTTTTTGGCTAAATGCGCTCCGATTGCTACAAAAACCGCATCGAAACCGCCATTTTCTTTTTCTTTGAGAATATCTTTAACTTTGTAATTCAAAACAATTTTCACTCCGAAATTTTCAATTCTTTTGATTTCTGCCTGAAGAATATTTCTAGGCATTCTGTACGCAGGAATCCCAAAATTCATCATTCCACCAGCAACTGGGCCTGCTTCGAAAATAGTGACTTCGTGGCCTAATTTTCTAAGATGATATGCCGCCGAAAGTCCAGAAGGACCTGCACCTACAATCATAATTTTCTTACCCGTAAGTGTTTTCGGAGGATAAAATTGCCAATTATTTTTAAGTGCTTCGTCTCCTAAGAATCTTTCTACCGCGTGAATACTCACCGAAGAATCTAAATCTTTTCTGTTGCAAGAATTTTCGCAAGGATGATAACAAACTCTCCCATGAATTGCAGCCATAGGATTTTGCTCGGTCAATTTTCTCCAAGCGTCTTCTATTTTTCCTTCTTGAGCCAGAGAAAGCCAAGCCTGAATATTTTCGCCAGCTGGACAAGCACTATTACAAGGTGGAAAAAAATCAACGTATTCTGGTTTGCTTTTCCTAATAGAACCAGTTCCCTTGCTTTTATTAAGGTTTGCAA
>JAGNPF010000193.1 GCA_017989775.1 Flavobacterium sp. | reverse complement strand
CGTTACGGCTTGAATATCGCAGATTTGAATGAAATAATAGCCCTTGGTTTTGCAGGAAAAACGGTTGGAAATGTTTTCGAAGGCGAAAAACGATTCGATATGGTCATTCGTTTGGACAAAACCAATCGCAGGGATATTGAAAATTTGCGAAATTTATATATTTCGGTTCCAAATGGAGAACAAATTCCATTGAGTGAATTGGCAAATATTGAATATACCGAAGGACCTGCCAAAATTTCGAGAGACAATACCAATCGTAGAATTGTGGTGGGAATCAACGTGAGAAATCGAGATTTGCAAAGTGTTGTTCTTGATATTCAGAATATTGTGGAGAATAAAATCAAACTTCCAGTTGGTTACACCGTCAGTTATGGTGGTCAATTTGAAAACCTTCAAAGTGCCAAAACACGATTGGCCATTGCCGTACCAATCGCTTTGTTCTTGATTTTTATCTTGTTGTATTTTGCTTTTAGCAGCGTCAAGGAAGCGTTGATGGTGTATTCCGCGATTCCACTTTCGGCAGTGGGAGGCGTGCTGTTTTTGTGGTTGCGCGATTTGCCTTTTAGCATCTCTGCAGGCGTTGGTTTCATTGCACTTTTCGGAATTGCAGTGCTCAACGGAATTGTATTGATAGAACATTTTAAAGAATTAAAGCACAGCGGAATGGAAGATATGGACGAATTAATTTTGAAAGGCACAACCGACAGATTGCGCCCCGTAATTTTGACTGCCGCTGCTGCTGCATTGGGATTCTTGCCAATGGCGATTTCCTCATCGGCTGGGGCAGAAGTGCAACGTCCACTGGCAACGGTGGTCATTGGAGGACTGTTTACCGCAACGATTTTGACGATGGTGGTTTTGCCTATTTTGTATAAAGTTTTTGATGGAAAAGAATTCAAAAAAGCAAAATTCAAAATCCACAAGAACAAAACCTTGCTTTTAATTGGGTTGTTGTTTAGTTCTGTTGCTTTTTCTCAAAATTCAGCTTCCAATACTAACGAACTGGATGTTTTGATTGCCAAAGCCTTGGAAAATAGTAAAAGTATAAAAGCTGCACAATTGCAGGTCGATAGATCGAAAGCTAATATCAATTCGGCCTATTCGTTTGACAAAACCAATGTTTATTACAGTTATGACCAAAATAATTTGGCTGTAAATAACGAGCCATTGAAGGTTTTTGGCATCCAACAGCGTTTTGCATTTCCTACGGTTTATGGTGCGCAAAAAAGCGTCAATACAGCCGAATACGAGAAAGAAAAAGCCAGTTTCGAGATTCATAAAAACAAGCTGACACTACATATTTCGAATGCATATTATCAGATTGTTTATTTACAACATCAGGAAAAATTGTATCGGTATTTGGACAGTTTGTACCAAAATTTCTCCAAAGCCAGCAACAGAAAATTTGAATTAGGCGAAACCAATTATCTCGAAAAGATTACGGCTCAAGCCAAATTCAGAAAGATAAGCACCACGCTTTCTCAGATTCAAAACGACAAAAAAGCACAGTATGAGATTTTGCAATCCTTGGTTCAATCCGATGAAAAATTGCTAATTGCAAATAATCAAATCGAACCAATTATTAACGTGACAAATGAAACAAGTAAGTCGTTGTATTCGTCTTATTTGGAAAGTATTAGCAATAATTATAAAAACCAAATCAGTTTGCAAAAACAGCATTGGTTGCCCGATTTAAACCTAGATTATTTCCAAGGAAAAAATAGTGGATTATCGCAATCTTTGTATGGATTTCAGGTTGGAGTAGGCATTCCGTTATTCTATTTTGGTAATAAAGCCAAGTCGAAAGTGGCTCAATTGGAATTGCAATCCTGGGAGCAACAAAAACAAAACGAAGAGCAAAAAATTGATAAATACATCAGCCAAAAAATAAATGAATTGGCCAAATATCAGGAAGCCATTAATTATTACAATCAATACGGGAAAAAACTGTCGGAAGAAATCATTAAAGTAGGGAATAGAAGCTACAAACAAGGAGAAATTGACTTCTTTCAATACATTCAAAGTTTAGAAAACGCGACAGCCATTCAAGTGGATTATTTAGACAATGTGCTGCAATTCAACAAAACCCAATTAGATTTACAATATCTTAATTTTTAATATGTTACCAATGAAAAAAATCATATACACCCTCATTATAACTTCGCTTTTGTTTTCTTGTAAAGACGCTAAAACACAAGAACCAACAGAGAAAGATAACGGCTTAATTACGGTTACTGCAGCCCAGTTTCAATCGTCGCGAATGGAAATTGCAAGTCCCGTTGAACAGGATTTTGATGTGACCATAAACACTTCCGGAAAAATTGACGTTCCACCTCAAAACAGGGCAAAAGTCACTTCGTTTATTGGAGGTTATGTAAAATCGACCAAACTTTTGGTTGGAGATAAAGTGACTAAAGGACAAGCTCTTTTAACTTTGGAAAACACGGAATACCTTGACATTCAAAAAGACTATCTTGAAGTGGCGGAGCAAATTAAGTATTTGAAATCGGAATTCGAAAGACAGAAAACACTTTATGACGAAAAAATTACTTCCCAAAAAAATTACCTCAAAGCCGAAAGCGATTACAGAAGAACATTGGGAATGTACCAAAGTTTAAGAGCAAAATTGCAATTGCTGAACATCAATCCAAGCAATGTCGAAAAAGGGAAATTGACTTCGATAGTAACCATTTATGCCCCAATTACGGGCGATATTGTCATTATGAATGCCAATGTGGGAATGCCGGTTGCTCCTTCGGACGTGATTTTGGAAATTGTGGACACCAATCATTTGCATTTGGAATTGGCAGTTTTTGAAAAGGATATTTTGAAAGTAAAAGAGGGGCAAAAAATCACTTTTACCGTTCCCGAAGCCACCAAAGAAGTTTTTGATGCCAAAGTACATTTGGTTGGGAAATCAATTGAAGGCAATGACAGAACCATCAATGTTCACGGGCATTTGGATGACAATATCAAACAAAAATTACTTACGGGAATGTTTGTGGAAGCCAAAATAAAAACAAGTTCGAAAAAAGGTTTGGCTATTCCTGTAGATGCATTTTTGTCAGAAAATGACAAGAATTTTGTACTTTTAATGTATAAAAACAAAAACAATTCTTATTCATTCAAAAAAGTGGCTGTCGCATTGGGTGAAAAGTATGGGAACAAAGTTGAAATTATACCTGACAACCAAATTAACGCTTCCTCAAAAATTCTGGTGAAAGGTGTTTTTGATTTGGCGCAATAGCAGGATTTAAGTATGGAAAGCACTTGTGGAATAGTTTTCCATTTTGTTGTTTCATTGGCTGGATAAATATTTGAAATTGGAATTTTACATAAAATAATCTTAAAAACTTTAAAAATTATGAACGACGCACACTTGCACATGGTAGTAAACCATTTCCCCATTGTTGGGACAATCCTTGGATTGGGAATTTTAATAGCAGGAATGGTTTTAAAAAAAATTTCGGTAAAAAATACCGCGTATTATTTATTTGTCGTGGCAGCAGTTTTTGCCGCTTTTAGCATGGCAACCGGAGAAGGAGCCGAAGAATTGGTTGAAGACATGCCTTCTGTTGGAAAACAAATCATCCACGAACATGAAGAGATGGCCGAGAATTTTGCCGTGGTCATGTATGTATTGGGTTTTTGCTCTTTGTTGGGTATTTATTTTGATTACAAGAATCATGTCAAAGCAAAATTGGTTGCTGCCATAACATTGATTATTGCCGTAGTTTCGGTGGTATTTGCTGCATTGGTGGGTAATTCCGGAGGAGAAATTCGCCATACGGAAATCAGGGCAAATGCCTCGTCAATACCCGCAGCAGATCAAAATTCGGCAGGAACCGAACATCAAGAAGAAGACAAGGATTAACATTTTAATTGACACAAAAAAAACGAGGCTGTCCGAAAAGGGCAGCCTCATTTTTTTTGAAACAGTATTTCCAAATCATCAACTCGCAAAGAGCAAGATGAGCAATTGTGCGACCAAAATCCTGCTGATGGTCACCATGGGATAAACCGTGGCATAGGATTGGTTAGGGATGTCGGAATCTAGGTATTTGGTACTAAAAGCCAAGGCTGCTGGATCGGTATAAGAACCACTCATGATACCCACCATTTGATAAAAATTGAGTTTAAACACAAATCGGCTAATCAACACTAAAATTGTCAATGGGACGAAAGTGATGTAACAACCGTAATAAATCCACATCATTCCGTTGTTTGCGATAAAATTGTCATAGAAACCGTGACCGGCCTTGATACCCACCGCAGCAAAGAACAAACAAATCCCGAAATCCTTCATGAAATGTATCGCACCGTTGTTGATATAAGAATGAATTACCCCAACGCCACCGTATCGACTGATGAAC
>JAGNPF010000192.1 GCA_017989775.1 Flavobacterium sp. | reverse complement strand
CCAAACTTCGTTTCCGTCCGATATTGATGACTGCCTTTGCCTTCATTCTTGGAGTTGTTCCGTTGCTTACGGCCACGGGTGCCGGTTCACAGGCACGTATCGTTATGGGAATGGCGGTGTTCAGCGGAATGTTGATTGCCACGGTTCTTGGAGTATTGATAGTTCCTGGTTTGTATGTCATGATTGAAAGCATTGGAAACAAAAAAGAGGCTGTCGTGGCAACTGAAAATAATAGTGAATCAAATACAACAAATCATGAAGAATAAATTAAAAATAGTTGTAGTCATTCTTATACTTGCCCTGCTTCCTGTGGGTTGTTTGGTAGGACCAAAATATAAAAAACCGGAAGATCCCAATGCGACGGGTTATCGCAACGGGACTGCAAATGCAGATACATTGGCTTCCGTGGTCAACGTCAAATGGTTTGACCTCTTCAATGACGAGGTGTTGAAAGGGATTATCAACAAGGGTTTGGCCAATAATTACGACATGAAAATTGCCATGGCACGCATCGAGCGTACCAGGGCAGAATTGGGATATACCAAAGCCGATTTATTGCCTGCCGTTGGATACGGGGCGACGGTGAACAGCAACGAAAAATCATTCATGCCTTCCAATGCGTCTGCTTCGCTATCTTGGGAATTGGATTTTTGGGGCAAAATTCGTCACGAAAACAGGGCGGTTCAAAATGAATTGTTGGCGAGTGAAGAAGGTCGTAAAGTAATCCTTTCCAATCTGGTAAGCGATATTGCGGTGGCCTATTTCCAGCTTCGTGATTTCGATAACAGATTGATTATTTCGCAAAACACCTTGGAAACCCGAAAAAAGTCATTCGAAATCATCAACAAGAGATTTTTGGCAGGTTATGTTTCTGAAGTGGACAAAGTGCAAATCGAGCAACAAGTGGCTATTGTCGAGGCAACTATTCCGGCAATTAAACGTCAAATAACCGATTTGGAAAATACCATTTCGATTTTGATTGGTCAGGCTCCCGGGCCAATAGAACGCGGCAAAACCAACATGGAACTTCAAGTGGCGAACAACATTCCGGTTTCCATTCCTTCCATTTTGTTGAAAAACAGGCCCGACGTGAATCAGGCAGAAAGAAATTATATGGCGTCCAACGAAAGAATTGGCGTGGCCCAGGCGATGCGTTTTCCTTCGTTCAATATTGCCGCCATTGCCGGTTTTGCCAATAGTTCGGTAAGTTCGATGTTTGATGGTTCTTCCTATTTGCAAAATGCCAGCGCTTCAGTTGCCGGCCCCATTTTCAATTTTGGAAAAAACAGGAGAAGAGTCGAAATCTATCGTCAAATTGCCGAGGAATCGAGACTGTTTTATCAAAAAACCTGCCTAGTTGCCGTTGCCGAAGTGGAGCAATCCCTGCAAAACGTAAAAACCTACAAAGAGGAATGGGAGGCCAGAAACAAGCAGGTAATGGCTGCCAGAAAGAATTTGGAATTATCCGAAGCCCGATATTACAACGGCTATGTTTCCTATTTGGAAGTGCTGGAAATACAGCGTTCCTTGTTTGAAGCCGAATTGAGTCTTTCGGAGTTGACTCAAGACCAATTAAGCTCGATGATACAATTGTACAGAGCCTTGGGAGGTGGCTGGAACTAGAATTTCATCTTCAATAAAACAAAAAATCACGCCGATAAGCGTGATTTTTTGTTTTATTACAATGAATTTTAGCAGTATTCGTTGAAAGCGTCTTTCAAGTTGTCGGCAATCAATTCCGCTGGACGGCCTTCGATGTGGTGACGCTCCAACATGTGGATTAATTCTCCGTTTTTGAACAAGGCAATGCTTGGCGAAGAAGGAGGAAAAGGAAACATATGCTCTCTTGCGGCAGCAACCGCTTCTTTGTCGACACCTGCAAAAACAGTGATTAAGTGGTCTGGTTTTTTGGCACCCTCCAAACTCATAGCCGCTCCCGGACGTGCATTTCTGGCGGCACATCCACAAACAGAATTCACTACCACCAATGTGGTGCCTTCTGTTTTTATGGCTTCATTAACGGCTTCGGCACTATGTAAGTCTTGAAAACCAACGGATGTCAATTCAGCCTGCATTGGTTTTACCATTTCTTCTGGATACATATTTTTTAATTTTAAAGATTATTATTCGAAAGTTGCAAAGTTACAAAGATTCAAATCAAGTTGTAAGTTTGAATTATAAAGTTTTGTTATAGTTTGATTACATCATTTCATTATGTTTTTTCAACAAGGTGTTCTTGCCCACATTATAAGCGTAAACTGCAGCTGGAATAAATTGGAGCGTAATCCCATTTTGTTCTACGGTTTCTGTTTTATCAATAGAAGTTACTATGGCTTTGTCTAATTTATTATCCGTGCAAAAATTCAGTAAACTTTTTAAGGATTTTGGTTTGTCGACATAACGGTTACTCCATTTTATTTCCAAAGCCCAAATGGGTTTCAAATTTTTTTCGCTGATGCCCACCATGTCCACTTCACCATCTTTCCAACGGGCGTACCAAGGTTCGAACCAATCGCGATGCATCCATTGCGCATAAATAGCGGTTTCGACCATATTGCCCATGTTTTCATCGGTACTCTCAATGGGAGCAAAAAGTGCTGTAAAGAGAGATGGATTGGTTAGATACAGCTTAAATGAGATTTCTCTTTTAAAGCGTTTGCCAGATTGATCTACCCGCTGAATTTTTTTTATTAAAAAAGCGGCTTCCAAGTACTCAATATAGGTTTTGATTATTTTTTTATCCACTCCCGATTGTATGCTAAGCGTTTCATACGAAAACTCATTGGCAGTATTGAAAGCGATGGTGGTGAACAATGAATTCAATTCCTGAACGTCTTTGATGCCGTATAAACTGGGTAAATCTCTCAAAAGCACCTTGTCCACAATATCCTGCTTGATGTATCTACCCGGATTGGCCTGCATTTTTTCGGAAAAAATAACTTCCGGGTAGCCGCCATAGTTGATGTAATTGATAAAATGCTGGTTGAGTTCGCTGATATGCGAAGTAACCTGAAAATCAATTTCTTTTTCTTGCCATTGAATGGTGGAAGGAATCATGATGTTTTCCAGTCCTTTCATGTGAATGTATTCATTGAAAGTAAGTGGGGGCAAAAGAAAATCGGTAAAACGACCAGCACCGCTTTCGGTACTTTTAAATTTTAAGGCGGCGGCGGCAGAACCCGACACAATAAATTTTGTATCCCTATAAGTATCGACCAAGGTTTTCAAGTGCAGTTCCCAATTTTTAAGGTATTGTATTTCGTCAAAAAAGACATAATAACCGCTGGTTTCGTTTCTCCCTAGTGCTTCTTTGGCGTAATTGAACAATTGTTCCAATCCGATATTGATGTAAATTGGATTTTCGACGGTTATGAATATAATTTTATGGGGAGAAACACCATTTTTGAGCAAATCTTCGATGGTGTGATAGAGCATTACGGTTTTGCCCACACGTCGTGGTCCCATTAATACTATGGCACGGCGAATTTCCTGTTCGTAAACCAAGGGACGAAACAAATCAAAATACAATCGACGTGGCATTTTACTATAATCGGCATCTATGGCGGTTGTAGCCCACCAAGGATTTTCGACTTTTAGCCTTTCGAAAACCTGCAGTTTAGAGATATTTTTTAACATAAAAAACGCTATTGGAATACAAATATATAAAATAAGAGTAAATTTATAACCTTATTTGATAATTTTTTGTAAAATAAGTGGTTTTTAATTGTTTTTTAGTGCTTATTTGAAATTAATTTCGTGGAAGAACAGCCCATTATTTTATCCTTTCTAAAATAGCAAATAACTGCTTGCTGTTTAGAAAAGAATGCTTTTGGAATACTATCGAAAAATCAGTTTGCAAAACAGTAAGCGTGGGATAAACCACTTGCGAATTAATGGTTGCCAATGCCGTTGCGAGTTCGTGAATTCCCGTGTTTTGACCATTTGGTTTAAATTGGAACGTATGATTGTTGAAATGAATGGCTGTTTTGCTTTCGGCATCCAAAGGTATAAAGTAGAAATTAGTATTTAAAAGTTTAATGATTTCAGGGTTTTTGTAAGTCGAATTCTCCATCATCTTGCAGTAATTGCACCAAGAAGTATGAACGAAAACAACGAAAGGTTTGGGATTTTCTTTGGCTAATTTTTCGGCTTCTTCGAAAGAATAGGTTTTCAGTTGGGCAAAACCAGATGGAATCGCCCAAGAGAAAATCAATAGGATGTAAAATGCTTTTTTCATCTAAAACAAATTATAACGCAATCCAAAAAAACCTCTAATCCCTTGATTGGGGCCGTAAACATAAGTCGTGTCGAAGGTTAATCCATAAGGATTGTCGGGTGTTACCAATACTTTTCCATTCGAATCGTATTGCACATTTTTGTCAAA
>JAGNPF010000008.1 GCA_017989775.1 Flavobacterium sp. | reverse complement strand
CAAAACAACAATAAATTCCTTGTTTTCAACTATGTAATATTTAAATCCTTTAACGTATTCAGTCGGGATTTTAAGGGTATTTACATAATATTCGCCTTCAAAAAGGAGGTCCGTTTTTTCCAACAAACTCAACTTGCTTTCAAGTTCTATCAATTTCTTTGTCATTTTGGTTCGGCCATTAATAGAATTTAGCAACGCATCCACATTCAACGAACCTCCCAAAAGCCCCACCAAATGTATGGGTTTAAAATCTCCCGCGGTGTACAACTTTCTTTCCATTTGGGTTCGATGCTTGATTCCCTTGGGAGAAATCCCCAAATCGACGGCATTAATTTTGGAATGATTGCGAACAACGACTTCATCGAGCTCGGTGGTTTTGGCAATTAATCTAATAGTCAAAATTTCAGCTTTCAAATCTTCCTCCTCAATGGATTTGCGATAATATTCCAAATTCACGGAAGAAAAAACCAATAAATCATCGGCTTTCGCCAAAATAAAAAAGTCGCCATTGCCATCGCTTGTCGCACTTTTTTCGTTAACCAGATTAACAATATTAACTCCTGCGACGCTTCCAGATTCGACTATTATTTTTCCGTGAATCAATTTTTCGCCAGTTGTTTGCCCAAAAGTAATTTGGAAAAATAAAACCAAGAGGACTAATGTAATTTTACTTTTCATCCAAGAGGATTTCATTATACTTTTCTGCCAAAGCAACCAATACAAACTCAATTTGGGTTTTGTTCCTGAATTTCAAAACAGTGGTGAATCTTTCGTTTTCGACAATGTAATATTTGAATCCTTTTACATATTCCGCCGGAATATTCAATGTTTTCCTGAAATAATCTTCTTCAAACAAGCTGTCTATTTGGTCTATGAAAGACAACTTGCCCTCTACCTCCAATTCTTTTTTGAGCATGGACGTTCTTCCAGAAATTGAATTAATTAAAGCAAATACAGGAGTTGATTTTGCGGTATACAATCTTCTTTCAGCTTGAGTTCTGTGCAAGATTCCTTTTGGCGAAATCCCCAAGTCAACGGCATTGATGTTGTCGTATCTTTTGACAACAACTTCCTTTAGACTCGTTATTGATGATTCCATTTTTACGACAAAATCGGCTTGAAAATCTTTCTTTTCCAAAACAAAACGAACTTCCTTGAGGTGAATCGCCGAAAACAAAAGCGTGTCACCTGGAGCCGCTGCAATCAAAAAGTGTCCGTCTTTTTCGGTTATGGTGGATTTTTCGGTTTTCAAGTTGATGACATAAATCCCTTCCAAATCCATCATATTGGCACTGATTCTGCCATTCAATGCATTCCTGCCCGATTCCTGGGCCAAAACCATGCTGGTCACCAAAACAAAGAAGAAGCATAGTTTTATCCTCATTAACAGACTATTCGAACATTTTTAGAATGTAAATGTATCGCAAGAGCTTCCAAATTAAGTATTAAGAACTTGGTAAATATATGTTAATTTAAAAAAGTAAAAGCCCCAACAAAAAGCACTAATTCCTATCTTTATCCTCAATTTATTTTATCAAGACATAATGAAGAATATAATCATTGCCAGCACTTCCACGCTTCACGGAGGCGATTATTTGGAGTATTTGTTGCCCGAATTGCGTGTTCATTTCAAGCATTGCAAAACAATACTGTTCATTCCTTTTGCCAGACCCGGCGGCATTTCCCACGAGGAATACACGGCCAATGTGGCTTCGGCTTTCGCCAAAATAAACATGGAAGTAAAAGGCATTCACGAATTCGAGGACTTTTCCAAAGCCGTTTCCAATGCCGAAGGAATTTTTACCGGAGGAGGAAATACTTTTTTATTGGTTACCCAATTGTACAAAAACAAGATCATGACCGTTCTTGCCGAAACCGTAAAAAACGGCACTCCTTATTTAGGAACAAGTGCCGGCAGCAACATTTGCGGGCTGACGATGCAAACCACGAACGACATGCCTATTATTTATCCTCCCAGTTTCATAACGCTGGGATTGATTCCTTTCAATTTAAACCCGCATTATCTTGACCCGGACATCGATTCAAAACATATGGGAGAAACCCGTGAAATGAGAATAAACGAGTTTCACGCATTCAACAATGTTCCCGTGTTGGGATTGAGGGAAGGCAGCTGGCTGGAAGTAAAAGATGGCAAAACAACTTTGAAAGGCAACTTGCAGGCTCGTCTTTTTATGCCCAATCAAACTCCCGTGGAAATTGAAAGTGGAACAGATTTGAGTTATTTGAAATAAAAAACCCCAAACTTTCATTTGAGGTTTTTGGAGCGAAAGACGAGGCTCGAACTCGCGACAACCAGCTTGGAAGGCTGGAGCTCTACCAACTGAGCTACTTTCGCATTGAAATATAAACTATTTGCTTTTTTATAAAAAGAAACAAATAAAAACCCCAAACTTTCATTTGAGGTTTTAGAGCGAAAGACGAGGCTCGAACTCGCGACAACCAGCTTGGAAGGCTGGAGCTCTACCAACTGAGCTACTTTCGCATTACTGTGGTGCAAATATAAGAAAGAATTCAAGTTCTTTGCAAACTTTTTTTTGATTTTTTTTCCAAAAGATTTATTATCCCTATAACCGATTTAAAACTAAATTGTTAGATATTTACTGTTTTTACATTACTATGGCAATCCTGAAAAAAATAACGGCATCCGAGACTTATTCCGTCCGACTTCCTGTTCTCAGAAAAGGAAAATCGGTGGAAAGTTGCCAATTTGATGGGGATCATTTGGCAACCACCATCCATTTTGGGTTATATTTGAACCAAGAATTGGTCGGAATTGTATCCTTGTTCCAAAAAAGTAATCCTTTATTCCCGGAAAAAAAACAATTTCAAATTCGAGGCATGGCTGTTTTGGAAAATCACAGAAAAAAAGATTTTGGCAAAACACTCATCGTCCATTGCGAAAAAGAATGCCGCAATCAAGACACGGATTTAATTTGGTTCAATGCCAGGACGGAAGCCGTTGGGTTCTATGAAAAAATGGGATATCAAAAAACTGGCACTCCTTTTGAAATACCCGATGTTGGAGAACATATCATAATGCTTAAAAAGATTTAAAATGAATAAATTTTTTATTTTACTGTTGCTGCTTGGAATTTTAAGCTGCAAAAAAGAAGAGCCGAAAAAGAAAGCAACCCCTATTGTTCCATCGGCTCCAAGGACTGTCATTCGACCTGAAGGAAAAGCACTTCCTGTTGACAGCCTTTTACTTATTCCGTTCAACAGCGAAACGCTCAAGGATTTTTACAAATCGAGTGGCTACAGAACCGTTTGGCAATCCAAAAAAAACAGAAAAATCATATTGGAACAACTTCTCGAATCTGAAAAAGAAGGACTCAATCCCGATGATTACAAAGTAAATAAATTGCAAAAATACGAACGAAAATTTGTGCTTTTGAATGACAAAGACGTGGTGAACTACGATATTTTGCTTACTCGAAATCTTCAAAAATACATTTCACACCTAACAAACGGAAGATTAAATCCTCGAACATTGTATCCAGATTGGGATTTGAAAGAAAATAAAATTGAGGTCAACGAAACTATCGCCGATTTTCTCAAAAGCGATTCATTGGAATACAAAATAGAACAATTAAAACCCAATCACATTGTCTATAAAAAACTAAAAAAAGCCCTTGAAATCATTAACTCTTTTCCAAAAGACACTTTTTCAAAGATAGAAATCGCAAATAAAATTGTTGCAAACGACACCAATTCGGCTTTAATCAACATCAAAAAAAGATTGATTTACTGGAAAGACATGCAACTAAAAGTCAGCCTTTCGGCCATTTATGACGAAGAATCCCTGGAAGCGGTAAAAAAATTCCAAACTCGACACGGATTATCCGCCGATGGCGTTATCGGCAAAGGAACAATCCAGTCGCTCAATTTTTCGAAAAACCAGCGCAAAAAACAAATTCTTGCCAATTTGGAACGTTGGAAATGGTTTCCGAGGGACATGAAAAATGAATACGTCATCATCAACATTCCGGATTATAAATTGACGTTGGTCAAAGACGGCGACACCCTAAGAACACACAAAGTCATCGTGGGAAGAGAAAAAAGAAAGACACCAGTATTGTCTTCAAAATTGTCCAGCGTGGTTTTCAATCCAACATGGACGGTTCCTCCAACCATTTTGAAAGAAGACGTCATTCCCGCCATTACAAGAAATCGCAATTATTTGGCCCAAACCAACATCAAGGTTTATGACCGAAACGGCAATATTGTTTCGGCCGACAACTGGACGCTTTCCAACGCGAGAGGCTATCGGTATGTGCAAAGTCCGGGAACTTTCAACTCGTTGGGAATGGTCAAAATTCTCTTTCCAAATCGATTTTCTGTCTATCTGCACGACACCAATCATCGCGATTACTTCACGAAATCAATGCGTTCCCTGAGTTCGGGTTGCGTGAGAGTGGACAATCCGTTGGCATTGACCGAATATTTATTGGACGATGCAACCCTTTGGAATCTGGAGAAAATCACCGAAACACTTCAAAGCGAAAAAACAAAGCAGGTTCGAATAAAAAAAGAAGCCTATGTCCATATTTTGTATTGGACGGCTTGGAGCGAAAAAAACAGACTGGTTTTCAGGGACGACATCTATAATCTTGATGCCGATTTACATGACAAATTAGGAAAATAAATTGCCGATTTCTTTGACAGTTCTTGATGGATGATAAATAAACAAACAGGATTTGTCTTTTATCGTGTTGACGATTTCTTTCAAAGATTCTTGCGGAATGGCCGGACATCCTTGACTTCTTCCCAACCTCTTATTGCTTTTTATGAAGGAATTTGAAACATAATTTGCCGAGTGAATCACGACGCCTCTTTCCCTGGCGTTGTTGTTGACCCCTTTTTCAAGGCCGTCCAGTCTCAACGACATTCCGTGTTTGCCTTTGTAAATTTCTCCCGTTAGATAAAATCCCAAACTGCTTTTGTACGAGCTATTGGCATTCGAAAAACTGTGGGCAAATTCCTCTCCGGTATTTCTTCCGTGGGCAACCAGGGAATTGTACAAAATCGTGTTGGTGGACAAATCAATTACCCACAATCTTTTGATATTGGAAGACAAGCTAAAATCGACCAAGGTCAAAATATCTTTGTGCAACAACCCTTTTTCTTTCAACAAATAAAATCCTTTCAAGGCTTCTTTGAAACTTTGCGGATTAGGCAATTCAAACTGATTGTAATTCAAAGAATTATAAACCGACTCGGCTTCGGAATCAAAAGTGGATTCGGGAGCAACAACAACTTTTGGCTTATTGGAATTTTCTGGAAGGGTGAAATTTGTTTCGTTTGAATAAATCGAAAACAGCAACAAAAAAACAGAAGGTATTATCTTATAAATCATTAACAATGTATAGGTTGCACTTCAGATTAAGGATTGCAAATGTACAACGGAAAAGTTTTTGTTGAAAAAAATTAAGAAAAAAATATGATTTAACCCTCCATTCAACCTATTGACAATCAATCAAAAATCACATAATACTTGGTTTTTGTGTTAATTTTACTATTTTTGCGTAATCATAATCACAATATATGCCGAAATTTTACTCTTCAATTCTACTTGTTTTGATTTTTATCCATTTTAGCTCCTACGGCCAAAAAAAGATACTTCAGACAAAATCAACTGTGGAAAACATCATCATTGACGGAAAAATCACCGAACAAGCTTGGGAATCTGCTCCTATAGCCACCGATTTTATTATGTATGAACCGGATAATGGAAAACCAATTAGCGACAGCAAGAAGACCGAGGTAAAAATTCTCTATGACAATACCGCCATTTACGTTTTGGCCATTTTACACGATGACGAACCCAATAAAATTTCAAAAGAATTGACCAATCGGGATGTTGCAGGAATTTCAGATCAATTTATGGTTTCCATCAATGGATACAATGACGGCCAACAGGATTTCAGGTTTTACGTCAGTGCCGCCGGCGTTCAAATGGATTGCCTGGCCATTGAAGACAGCGAAGATTTTACCTGGGATGCCATTTGGAACAGCGAAGTCACCCTGACCGATTTTGGATGGATTGTCGAAATGAAAATCCCTTATGCTGCTTTACGATTTTCAAAAGCCGAAAAACAAACTTGGGGCATCAATTTTATGCGCGAAATAAAAAGGGATTTCCAAAAATATACTTGGAACCATGTGGATACCAAAATAGGCTCCATCATTACCCAAGAAGGAATTTTGGAAGGAATCGAAAACATAAAAACACCCACGAGACTTTTCTTTATTCCTTACACCTCGGCTTATTATCAACAAAACGGATCTGATTCCGACAAAACTTTAAAGGCGGGAATGGACATCAAATACGGCATCAATGACGCCTTTACTCTCGATGCGATATTGGTTCCCGATTTTGGACAAACCAAGTTCGACAATGCCATTTTAAACTTGGAACCATTCGAGCAACAACTCAATGAAAACAGGCCTTTTTTCACCGAAGCCACCGACTTGTTTGCGAAAGGCGGGATGTTTTATTCCAGAAGAATTGGAGGCGAACCCATTGTAGAACCGGAAATAGGCAGTAACGAAGAAGTCACCGATTATCCGAGCACGGTCGATTTGATCAATGCCGTAAAAGTTTCGGGACGAACGGAAAAAGGCATGGGAATTGGCGTTTTGAATGCCGTCACCGAAAAAACGTATGCCACCATTCAAGATACCCTGACAAACGTGTCACGAAAAGCAGTCATATCCCCCCTGACCAATTACAATGTTTTGGTTCTGGATCAAAGATTCAATCAAAATTCGTCCGTGTCTTTTGTTAACACAAATACCGTCAGAAATGGCGATTTCCGCGATGCCAATGCTTCTGCCTTGCTATTTGACCTGAACACCAAAGCCAATACCTACAATTTGTTTGGAGACTTCAAATACAGCTACATCAACGACGTGGAAGATTACGACGGTTTCAAAACGGCCTTGAATTTTGCCAAAACCAGCGGGAAATTCAGGTATTTGTTTTCGGCAAAATACCTGTCCGAGGACTACGACATCAACGATTTGGGAATTATTTTTGTCACAAATTACCATGCTTTTTACGCCGAAACAAGTTATAGAATCGTGAACCCGACCAAGATTTTCAATACCTTCAAGACATCGCAAAACATAAACATTGAAAAACAAAACACAACCGGAAAAATACAAGAGGCTTGGTACCAAATCACCGCAAAAGCAACCACGTTAAAAAACCATTATCTTGAATTGCTTTTTCAAATCAATCCCTTGGAACGTTTTGATTTTTATGAACCACGTGCCGTTGGAAGATATGTATTCAAACCCAAAAGCGCATCAACTTATTCTCATTACACCACGGACCAAAACAAAAAATTGAGTTTGGACATTGACGGATCCATTGAAAAATTTGACGAAGAAAACAGGATGAGTTATATGATTTCGCCGGGGCTAAGCTATCGATTCAACGACAAACTATCCTTATCTTACAACCTCATATACAATCGTTTGACAAATGATAGAGGCTGGGTTGATTTTGACAATGACGACATTATTTTTGCCGAGCGCAACCGAGAAATTGTACAACATTATTTTACCGGAAAATACTCCATCACCAACAAAATGACCTTCAACCTCATAGCGAGATACTATTGGTCCTATTCAGACAACCACGAATTTTTCACGCTCCAGGATGACGGTTATTTACAGCCAAACCCCATTTATTCCGAAAATAAAGACCGAAATTTCAATTCCTGGAACCTCGATTTCTCGTATTCATGGTGGTTTGCCCCGGGAAGCCAACTTTCGGTTTTGTATCGAAATTATGCACTGGAAAGCACAAACCTTGTCGAAAAAAACGCCCATACAAATTTCGACAATCTTTTCGACAACAACTTGACCAATATTTTTTCGATTAGTTTGCGCTACTACATTGACTATAATTACCTAAAAGGCAAGCATTAACACCCAACCAAAAGCCCTTTCCCTCCACAAGCATATTTTTTTTCAATTCTTTAACTTAAAAATGCACAATAGTGATTTTTATCATCTAAAACATTTTTGGAAATGCGTTATCTTTGCATAAAAATTTGCAACAATGAACAAAAAAGTAATCCTCATGATTCTGGACGGTTGGGGAAAATCTCCAGACCCGAAAGTTTCAGCAATTGACAATGCCGAAGTTCCTTTCATCAATAGTTTATATACAAAATACCCAAGCGCTCAACTCAGAACCGACGGCTTGAACGTAGGTTTGCCGGAAGGACAAATGGGAAATTCCGAGGTGGGACACATGAACCTGGGAGCTGGAAGAATCATTTATCAAGATTTGGCCAAGATAAACCTTGCCGTTGAAAACAAATCATTGAACAACGAACCCGTTTTGATGGAAGCCTTCCAATATGCCAAAGACAAAAACGTGGACGTTCATTTTCTTGGATTGGTTTCCGATGGCGGCGTGCATTCACACACTTCCCATTTAAGAGGTTTAATCGATGCAACACAAGATTTTGGATTGCAAAAAGTTTTTGTCCACGCTTTCACTGATGGTCGCGACGTGGATCCAAAATCAGGCGCAAAATACATCCAGGATTTAGAAGATTACACGGCCAAAACATCCGTAAAAATCGCATCGGTAGTTGGAAGATATTATGCCATGGATCGTGACAAACGTTGGGAAAGAGTAAAAGTTGCCTATGATTTGGTGGTAAACGGAACCGGAACCCATTCAACAAATCCGGTAAAAAACATCGAAGAAAGTTATGCCAAAGACATAACCGACGAATTTATAGACCCAATTGTTGCTGTTGACGAAAACAACCAACCATTGACTAAGATAAAAGAAGGCGACGTGGTAATCTTCTTCAATTTCAGGACCGACAGAGGACGTGAATTGACCGAAGCCTTGTCGCAACAAGATTTCCACGAGCAAAATATGCACAAATTGAACTTGTATTATGTTACGCTGACCAATTATGACGAAACCTACCAAAACGTAAAAGTGGTTTACAACAAAGACAACATCACGGAAACCTTGGGTGAAGTTTTGGAAAAAGCAGGCAAAAAACAAATCAGAATTGCAGAAACAGAGAAATATCCACACGTGACTTTCTTCTTTTCTGGAGGTAGAGAATTACCTTTCGAAGGAGAAAGCCGAATCTTGAAAAACTCTCCAAAAGTGGCCACTTATGATTTGCAACCCGAAATGAGTGCTTATGAATTGGCAGATGCATTGGTTCCTGAATTAAACAAAGGCGAAGTGGATTTTGTTTGCCTTAATTTTGCCAATGGAGACATGGTGGGACACACCGGAGTGATGGAAGCAGCTATAAAAGCCTGTGAAGCCGTTGACAAATGTGTCGAAAAAGTAATTACCGCGGCTTTGGCCAATGGTTACACCACCTTGGTAATTGCCGACCACGGAAACTGCGAAACGATGATTAACCCTGACGGAAGCCCGAATACGGCGCACACTACGAATCCGGTACCATTTATTTTGGTTGACCCAGAATTGAAATCGGTTAAGGACGGCGTTTTGGGAGACATGGCACCAACCATTTTGGAATTGATGGGAATTGAAAAACCCGCAATCATGACCAGACATTCACTTCTTTAATGAGTAGTGATTTTATATGGAGTCCCGCAAATCGCGGGACTTTTTTTTACTTGCCGTTTATCAAACCATAATATTCCCTCTCGATCCATTCTTGATGGTCTGGATGGGCAATTTTAACCAACTCTGCCGAACGTTGTTTCAAAGATTTTCCATACAAATTGGCTATCCCGTTTTCGGTAACAATATATTGCACATGCGATCGAGTGGAAACCACGCCGGCTCCTTGCTTTAAAAAAGGAACAATCCTGCTGTCGCCATTTTTGGTTATGGAAGGCAAGGCAATAATCGCCTTTCCTCCTTCACTCAATGAAGCACCGCGAATAAAATCCATTTGGCCTCCAACTCCCGAATACATTCTTGCGCCAATGGAATCGGCACAAACTTGCCCTGTAATATCCACTTCTATGGCCGAATTGATGGCCACCATTTTGGGATTTTTCCGAATTCTTGCCGTATCATTCACGTATGACGACTCCCTCATTTCAATAAAAGGGTTGTCATTCACAAAATCATACAATCGCTGGGAACCTATCAGAAAAGTTGCCAATGCCCTACCTCTGCACGTCCCTTTGTAATTACCGTTGATAACGTTGCTTTCGATCAAATCAATTACTCCATCCGAAAACATTTCGGTGTGCAACCCCAAGTTCTTGTGATTGGACAATTTGGTCAAGGCCGCATTTGGAATGGAACCAATTCCCATTTGCAAAGTGCTTTCATCTTCTATCAAGGAAGCAATGTAATCCCCTATTTTGTCTTCCAAAGGCGAAATTTTTTCCGTTTCGTGACTATAAATGGGCGAATTAATTTCGACCAAATAATCAATCTCGGAAATGTGGAGAATTCCGTCTCCAAAAGTGCGTGGCATTTGCGGATTTACTTGCGCCACCACTTTTTTGGAACTTTCAATGGCCGACAAAGTCGCTTCGACCGAAACTCCAAGTGAGCAGTATCCGTGAATGTCCGGTGGCGACACGTGAATAAATACCACATCCAAAGGCAATACTTTTTTTCTAAAAAGATAAGGCAATTCACTTAAAAAAACCGGGGTATAGGAACCGTTACCCGCTTTTAAAGTATGACGGACATTGGCTCCCAAAAAAAAGGAATTTATGTGGAAACTTTGGGCTAATTCCGGATTGGCATAACGGGCTTCCCCTTCTACGTGCAAGTGACAAATCTCCACGTTTCTTAATTCGGGGGCTCGTTCCACAAGGGCGTTTGCCAATACCGTGGGTACGGCGGCGGCGGCTTGAAGATACACCCTGTCTCCTGATTTTACCACTTTTACCGCTTCTTCTGCAGTCACATATTTGCTCATAAAGACTTAATTTGGATTAAAGTTACACCATTATTACCCAAAAAAAACATGACATAGCTCATATCCATCAATTTTTCATGGAATGGTTTTTTAATTTCATTTTTTTGTCAAAAAAAGTTGTTGAACACCAAAAAAATGCGTGAAAAAGTTTCATCGTCATGCCAAACCGTTTTGCAAAACACTGAACTGTGGAATTTCAATTTTCAATAATGGGTCAAACCCAAAATCAACACAAAACACTGTTTACCTGAATATTGAACCCAACATTAATGAATGCATCGAACGATTGATTCGATTCAATGTTGTAAAAATGAGCCCTAAACATTAATTAAATAAAAGTTAAAACCCCGAAACTAATAGCATTACTATTATCTTTGCACAAAATAATATCAATTATAGACACAATGCTATCAGGTTTAAAAATTCAGGTCAACGAAAAAATTTACGTCAAGGATCCCGAAACTTCCGCTTTGGGCAAAAAAATTGTTGAACAAAGCATCCTGCTGATTGACGAAATTGGTTTCGATAATTTTACTTTTAAAAAACTGGGAGAAAAAATTGGATCAAACGAGAGTTCTATTTACCGTTATTTTGAAAACAAACACAAGTTACTGGTCTATTTATCCTCTTGGTATTGGAGCTGGATGGAATACAAACTGGTTTTTGCCACAACAAACATCTTGGACCCAAAGGAAAAACTCAAAAAAGCAATCACCCTGGTTACTGAAAAAGTGATTAATGACGGCAAGACAGAACACATCAACGAATCAATTTTGAATAAAATCATCATTGCCGAGTTTACAAAAACATTGCATACCAAGGAAGTGGATCAAGAAAACAAAGAAGGTTTTTTCCTAATTTACAAAAGAGTTATTAATCGAATTGTAGAAATGGTAAACGAAGTTAATCCAGAATATCCTTTTGCAAAATCACTTATTTCCACCATAGTGGCAGGAAGTTTACACCAACACTTTTTAACCGAACATTTAAAAACCATAACAAATTGTAATGATTCCGTGAGCATAACCCAATTCTATTTGAATCTCGTCGAAAATAATCTACGTTAAAACTATTAATAATTAAGCCTATGACCTCTTTAAAACGATTTTACAACTTGCTGGAACTAGACAAAAAAGATGTTTACCAAATATTTTTCTACGCCATATTTGCAGGATTAATCAGTTTGTCTTTGCCGCTTGGAATTCAGGCAATCACAAATTTCATTCAATCTGGCAGAGTAAGTGCTTCGTGGATAATTTTGATTATCTTGGTGGTTTTTGGAGTGGCCTTAGTTGGAATATTGTCGTTGATGCAACTCCGAATCACCGAAAATTTACAACAAAAAATATTCGTTCGTGCTTCTTTCGAATTTGCCGCCCGTTTGCCAAAAATAAAAACCGAGCAGCTACACAATACCTATCCGCCGGAATTAGCCAATCGATTTTTTGACACGATGGCCATTCAAAAGGGAACTTCCAAATTGTTGATCGATTTTTCGGCAGCACTATTGCAAATTGTTTTTGGAGTAATTTTATTGTCTTTGTACCATCCCTATTTTATCATATTCGGCGTTTTGCTTTTTGGTATTTTATATTTTATTTTTAAATTTTCTTTCAAATCCGGACTTGAAACCAGCCTGAAAGAATCGAAATTCAAATACAAAGTCGCGAGTTGGCTGCAAGAAATGGCACGAAACAATTTCAGCTTCAAAAACGACCTCAACTACAATTATGGTTTGCAAAAAAACAACAATCTGGTTGGTAATTATTTAAATTATAGAGAGAAACATTTTGATGTCATCAAAAGGCAATTCAGTCAACTCATAATGTTCAAAATATTAATAACAGCCAGTTTGCTGTCGATTGGAGGTTTTTTAGTGCTTTCGCAACAAATGAACATTGGTCAATTTGTGGCTGCCGAAATCATTATCTTATTGGTCATAAATTCGGTCGAAAAAATAATAATTGGCCTTGAAACATTTTATGACGTGCTTACTTCCATTGAAAAAATTGGACAAGTAACCGACTTGGAATTAGAGGAAGACGTACCATTCAAAGGAGACACTTGCTATACGAATATCTCACTGGAAACCGAAAATCTTTATTTCAAATTCCCCGATTCCAATAAAGAAATACTGAATGCCATTACATTAAAAATCGAACAAGGAGAAAAAATAGTGATTGAAGGGGAAAATGGTTCCGGAAAAACAACCCTAATTCGGGTATTGTCGGGTTTGTTGCAACCCACAAATGGTTCCTTTTATATCAACGACGATACGTTTCGAAAAATAAACTTGAAACAATTCCGATCCCAAATAGGC
>JAGNPF010000191.1 GCA_017989775.1 Flavobacterium sp. | reverse complement strand
AAGCCCTAAACTTTCGTTTAAGGCTTCTGTATAAATAATGTTATTCTTGTTATTTCCTGCTTCTGATTTTTCTCGCCAACAAGGTGTTTTTCAACAACATGGCAATGGTCATTGGTCCTACTCCACCAGGAACCGGAGTGATGAAAGATGATTTTTTGCTCACGCCATCAAAATCGACATCGCCTTTTATCACGTACCCTTTGGCATTTGAAGCGTCTTCCACACGGGTGATTCCTACGTCAATAACAACTACTCCATCTTTTACCATGTCGGCTTTCAAAAATTCCGGCACTCCCAAAGCCGTGATAATGATGTCGGCATTTTTGGTGTATTCTTCCAAGTTTTTGGTACGGCTGTGGGTCAAGGTCACCGTTGAATCTCCAGGATATCCTTTGCGGCTCATCAAGATGCTCATTGGTCTTCCCACGATGTGGCTACGGCCAATAACCACGGTATGTTTGCCCGAGGTTTCCACTTTGTAACGTTCCAACAATTCCATGATTCCAAATGGTGTCGCTGGCAAAAATGTTTCCATTTCCAAGGCCATTTTTCCAAAATTGGCAGGATGAAAACCATCCACGTCCTTGTCGGGATCGATGGCCATCAGGATTTTTTCTTCGTCGATGTGTTTGGGCAAAGGCAATTGAACGATGTAGCCGTCCAAATCATCGTCTTCATTCAATTCCTTGATTTTATCCAACAATTCGCTTTCGGTGATCGTTTCCGGCAAAGCCACCAAAGTAGATTCAAAACCAATTTGCTGACACGATTTTACTTTGCTTCCCACATAAGTCAAACTGGCTCCATTGGTTCCAACAATGACTGCCGCCAAATGAGGCACTTTTTGCCCGTCTGCTTTCATTCTTTGTACTTCGGCAGCAATTTCGCTTTTAATGTCTTCCGATGTTTTTTTTCCGTCTAATAGTTGCATTTTAAAAAAGTTTAAAGTTTAAAGTTTAAAGTTTCAGGTTCAACAACTTGAAACCTTAAACTTGAAACAAATATTTTATCTCATTCCCGGCATTCCACCCGGCATTCCGCCTTTCATGTTCCCCATCATCTTCATCATGTTTTTTCCGCCTGGGCCTTGCATCATCTTCATCATTTTGCTCATTTGGTCAAACTGTTTCATCAGCTGGTTCACTTGCTCTATTTTGGTACCGGAACCTTTGGCGATTCTGGCTTTTCTTTTCACGTCGATTATGGCCGGCTTGCTTCTTTCCGTTGGAGTCATCGAATGAATGATGGCCTCGATATGTTTGAAAGCATCGTCTTCGATTTCCACATCTTTCATCGCTTTAGATGCACCTGGAATCATTCCAACCAAATCTTTCATGTTACCCATTTTCTTCACTTGCTGAATTTGGGAAAGGAAATCGTCAAAACCAAATTCGTTCTTGGCGATTTTCTTTTGGATTTTTCTGGCTTCCTCTTCATCAAATTGTTCTTGTGCTCTTTCTACCAACGACACCACGTCTCCCATCCCAAGGATACGTTCTGCCATACGTTCTGGATAAAACACGTCGATGGCATCCATTTTCTCGCCTGTACCCACAAACTTAATCGGTTTGTTCACTACAGATTTGATGGAAATCGCAGCTCCACCACGAGTATCACCGTCTAATTTCGTTAAAATTACACCGTCAAAATTCAATCTATCATTAAATGATTTTGCCGTATTCACAGCATCTTGTCCAGTCATCGAATCGACCACAAACAAGGTTTCCTGTGGTTTGATGGCTTGGTGAACATTCGAAATTTCAGTCATCATCGCTTCGTCAACGGCCAAACGACCCGCGGTATCAATAATCACGACATTCAAACCTTGATGTTTGGCAAAACTAATCGCGTTTTGGGCAATAATCACGGGATTGGTGTTGTCGGGTTCTGAATAAACATCCACCCCTATCGACTCTCCAACTACGTGCAATTGCTTGATGGCCGCAGGACGATAGATATCGCAAGCCACCAAAAGCGGTTTTTTTCCTTTTTTAGTTTTGAGATAATTGGCCAATTTACCGGAAAAAGTGGTTTTTCCCGAACCTTGCAATCCCGACATCAAAATAACGGTTGGATTTCCGGAAAGATTCACTCCCGCAACATCACCACCCATCAATTCGGTTAATTCGTCTTTGACCAATTTCACCAATAACTGTCCGGGTTGCAGCGTGGTCAACACGTTTTGTCCTATCGCTTTTTCTTTTACTTTGGTGGTAAAATCTTTGGCAATCTTGAAGTTGACGTCGGCATCCAATAAAGCACGACGCACTTCTTTGAGGGTTTCGGCTACGTTAACTTCGGTTATTTTTCCGTGACCTTTCAGTATATGGAAGGCTTTGTCTAATTTATCGCTTAAATTATCGAACATAATGGTAATTGTCTTTTATTGAGGCGCAAATTTAATGATTTGATATTGAAGTTTAAAAAGTATTGGAAATAAAAAAGTAATTGTTTAAAAATAGTAGAGACAAAACAAGGAATCAAAATGATTTTATTGACCTAAATCAACGTTTTGGAACTGAAACGGCTTTAGATTTGCCCTTCATTTTTTACGGAAAAAATAGTTCTGAAAAACAATCAAAAGCAAGACAAAAATGATATTTACGGCATTACATCCATTGGAAAAATTTGGAATCACGAGTCAAGATCGCGTTGAAAGCGCATTGAAACAATTACGAAACGGCAAGGGAATCCTATTGACTGATGACAAGAACAGGGAAAACGAAGGCGATTTGGTTTTTGCAGCCCAAAACATGACGGTCAAGGACATGGCCTTGATGATCAGGGAATGTAGCGGCATTGTTTGTCTTTGCCTGACCAACGACAAAGCCGACGATTTGGACCTGCCTTACATGGTCAAGGAAAACACAAGCAGTTTTCAAACGCCTTTCACCATTTCCATCGAAGCAAAAGAAGGAGTCACAACGGGAGTTTCGGCAACTGACCGCCTAAAAACCATCCAAACGGCTTGCGCAACAAAAGCATCTGCTTCAGATTTGGCACGTCCCGGACATATTTTTCCGCTACGGGCAAAAGACAACGGTGTTTTGGAAAGAAATGGACACACGGAAGGCAGTGTCGATTTGATGAAATTGGCAGGATTAAAACCGCAAGCCGTTTTGTGCGAGTTGATGAATATTGACGGAAGTATGGCTAAACTGGACGAAATCATTAATTTTGCAAGACAGAACGATTTCGTGGTTTTATCCATAGAAGACATTATCCACTACCGAAAATTCATCAGGGACTACAATTAATCATGATTTACGAACAACTTGGTCATTACATAAAGAAAAACATTGCCGTTTCCGATGAAGATTTGAACACCATTGTCTCTTGCTTCAAACCTTTGAAACACAAGAAAAATGACCTGTTGCTTTCGCAAGGCCAAACCAGTCAATATACTTATTTTGTGGGCAAAGGCTGTTTGAGAATTTATTTCATCAATGAAGAAGGAAAAGATGTCACGCGCTACATTGCTTTTGAAAACCAATTATCAACGGCATTGGTGAGTTTTATTACCGGATTACCGTCCACGGAATACATCCAGGTGATTGAAAAATCGGAGCTTTTGTGCATCAGCCACGAAGATTTTAAAAATTTGACGAAGTCCATTCCACAATGGCAGGAATTCTATTGCAAGTATCTCGAAAAAGCATACGTAAACAACGCCAACCGATTGATGTCTTTTACAACCATGAATGCCCTGGAACGTTATAATCTGCTGCTGAAAATAAATCCAGGCATCGTAAAAAGGCTTCCCAACAAGATTGTTGCTTCCTATATCAACATTTCGCAAGAAACCCTGAGTCGATTAAAATCGAAGGTTTAATCGTAAAAAACATCCCCAAAGAGTGCTCGTCCCTAGTGGCAATTCGCCATTTATCTCCCATAAACGAGAAGTCATGCTTTTTTAAATCCCCAGCTTGTAACTTCTCGTGAACCTGAATTTCCAATAATTGGAAATCCATTCAATGGCATCGTCCTTTTTTTTTGAAAGTTGGACTTGCACTTTCTTTTTCCATCCAAATCTTCTCCTCCAAAATTGGAAACGGCTTGCCAAAACGAATGGCGTGAGCCAACCCAATCAACCAAAAACACAGCTGTTTTCAAATCTCGCATCCATACGATTTAAAACTTGTTTTTCGCCCCAACAAATTGTTGTTTTTCCAGATTTCACACTTTTGGCATTAATTCCAAGCAAACGTTTTCGTTTGTTTGACAGTTTGCTAAAATATGGTTTAAAAAATAATATCAAAAAGTTAAAACACTAAGAATATCGTAATTTGAACACCTAATTAAAAGCTCAAAATGAAGTATATTTAAAAATAAGAGTTGTTTTTTGAAAATTTAACAATAAAATATTTTTTTGATTCGAAAAATAGATGTACATTTACAC
>JAGNPF010000190.1 GCA_017989775.1 Flavobacterium sp. | reverse complement strand
AAAATCAAAAATCCCAAATTCCGATTATAGGAATTTGGGATTTTTTGGTTTCTAAAATTATTTAAAACTATAATTCCAATGCTTTTTTGGCATTTCCGCCCATCAACAATTCCAATGGGTTTTCCAAGGCTTCTTTCACGGCAACCAAGAAACCAACAGATTCGCGTCCGTCGATAATTCTGTGGTCATAAGAAAGCGCCACGTACATCATTGGGTGAATTTCCACTTTACCGTTTACGGCAATTGGACGCTCGATAATGTTGTGCATTCCAAGGATTCCAGATTGAGGAGGGTTGATGATTGGCGTACTCAACATACTTCCAAAAACACCACCGTTGGTAATGGTAAATGTTCCTCCTGTCATGTCGTCAACAGTGATTTGTCCGTCGCGTGCTCTCAAAGCCAATCTTTTGATTTCGGCCTCAACGCCACGGAAAGTCAAGTTTTCTGCGTTACGAACAACGGGAACCATTAATCCTTTTGGTCCGGAAACTGCAATGGAAATATCACAGAAATCGAATCCAAGTTTGTGGTCGCCATCCATCATGGAGTTTACGTCTGGGTACAATTGCAAAGCTCTAGTAACGGCTTTTGTAAAGAATGACATGTATCCCAATCCAAGTCCTCCGTGTTTTGCCTTGAAGGCATCTTTGTATTCATTACGAATCAAGTTGATTGGCGTCATGTTCACTTCGTTGAAAGTAGTCAACATGGCTGTTTCGTTTTTGGCAGAAACCAATCTTTCGGCCACTTTACGACGCAACATGGACAATTTGGTACGCTCGATTCCACGGTTTCCTCCAGTTGGAGTTCCCATTGAAGGCACTGCGTTCACGGCATCGTCTTTGGTAATTCTACCACCTTTTCCAGTTCCGGTTACTGTAGCTGGAGCGATATTTTTTTCTTCCAATATTTTTTTGGCTGCAGGAGACGGTGTTCCCGAAGCATAAGATGGAGCTGGTGCCGCTGCAACTGGAGCTGCTGGCGCAGGTGCTGCTTTTGGCGCTTCGGCCACTGGTGCCGCTGCTGGAGCTGAACCTGATGGTTTGGCTGCAGCCGTATCAATATGACAAACCACTGCCCCTACTGCCACTGCATCACCTTCTTCCGCTTTTAACGTAATGATTCCGCTGGCTTCTGCCGGCAATTCAAGTGTGGCTTTGTCTGAATCAACCTCGGCAATAGCCTGATCTTTTTCAACATAATCGCCATCTTTTACTAACCAAGTCGCGATTTCAACTTCTTTGATAGATTCCCCTGGTGAAGGGACTTTCATTTCTAAAATCATAATTTTTAATTTAAAGCTTCAGGTCTAAAAAGTTAAACTTGAATATTGAGTAAATAGTTGTGTTTATCTGTATAAATTTTTGTCGAATACCATTTTGATGGCATCGGCGTGACGACGTTTTGCCCTGGTATAACTTCCTGCGGCCGGTGCAGAATACGCTTTCAACGAAGCCAATCTCCATTTCACCAAATCAAAATTCATCAACATATAGCTGTAGGCTCCCATGTTTTTAGGCTCTTCCTGTGCCCAAACGTAATCGTCGGCATTTGGGTATTGGGCAATAATGGCTTTCAATTGTTCTGTCGGCAATGGGAACAATTGCTCGATTCTTACCACGGCAACGTCTTTTCTACCGTTGTTTTCTCTTTCGGCCACGATGTCGTAATAGAATTTTCCGGTACAGAAAACCAAGGTTTTCACGTCTTTCTTGTTCACTGTCGTATCGTCAATGGTTTCCTGGAAACTTCCTCTTGCCAATTCCTCGACAGTGGAAACGCATCTTGGATCGCGCAACAAACTTTTTGGAGAAAAAACTACCAATGGTTTACGGAAAGTCGTTTTCATTTGTCTTCTCAACAAGTGAAAGAAGTTGGCCGGTGTCGTACAATCGGCAACATACATGTTGTGTCTGGCACAAAGTTGCAAATAACGCTCCATTCTGGCAGAAGAGTGTTCTGCTCCTTGTCCTTCGTATCCGTGTGGCAACAAGAGAACAATACCGTTTTGGTTGTTCCATTTGTCTTCTCCACAAGAAATGTATTGGTCAATCATGATTTGGGCTCCATTACTGAAATCTCCAAATTGTGCTTCCCAGATGGTCAATGCTTTTGGATTGGCCAAGGCATAACCATAGTCAAAACCAAGAACACCATATTCCGACAACAGGGAATTGTAAACCCCAAACTTGCCTTTTTTGTTTTCGATGGCGTTCAACAAGATTACTTCTTCTTCGGAATCTTCCACTTTCACCACGGCGTGACGATGGGAGAATGTACCTCTTTCCACGTCCTGACCTGAAATCCTGACATCGTATCCTTCTGTCAAAAGCGAACCGTATGCCAAAGATTCTGCAGTTCCCCAATCAATGGTATTGTTGTCGTAACCGGCTTTTCTGTCGGTAACTATTTTGGTTATTTTGTTGATGAACTTCTTGTCTGAAGGCAGGGTCGAAATGGTTTTTATGATGGAATCCAATCCTTTTTTTGCGAAAGAAGTTTCCACTTTTTCCAACATCACGTCATTGGAAACTTGCTTGAATCCTTTCCATTCGTTTTGCATAAATGGCGTAATGATTGTCAAGTTCTTTTTGCGGGAAGCTTCCAGATTTTCTTCCAAATCCTTTTTGTATTCTTTCTCCAAAGTATTTACATAATTGGCGTCGATAACTCCTTCCGTCAACAATTTTTCGGCGTAAATATCTCTTGGATTTTGGTGTTTGGCGATGATTTTATACAAAACCGGTTGGGTGAAACGAGGCTCGTCTCCTTCGTTGTGTCCGTATTTCCTGTATCCCAACAAATCGATGAACACGTCGCGTCCAAACTGCATTCTAAAATCCAATGCAAATTGTACTGCGTGCACTACGGCTTCGGCATTGTCGGCATTGACGTGCAATACCGGCGACAAAGTTACTTTGGCAATATCGGTACAATAAGTCGATGAACGGGAATCCGTGTAATTCGTGGTGAAACCAACTTGGTTGTTGATCACGATATGAATGGTACCTCCGGTTTTATAACCGTCCAATTGTGCCATCTGGATGATTTCATACAGCAATCCCTGCCCTGCAATCGCGGCATCCCCGTGAACGGCAATAGGCAACACTTTAGAAAAATCATCCGGGAAATATTTGTCTTGTTTGGCTCTCGTGATTCCTTCAATTACCGCACCCACCGTTTCAAGGTGGGAAGGATTTGGAGCCAAATTGATGTTTATTTTTTTACCCGTGCTGGAAATTTTGTCGGCAGTAAGTCCCAAGTGGTATTTTACGTCACCATCAAAGTACTCCTGATCGTAATCTTTACCGTCAAATTCAGAGAAAATATCTTGGGTTGACTTGCCAAAAATATTGGCCAAGACATTCAAACGGCCACGGTGGGCCATACCCATCACGAACTGCTCCACTCCTTTTTCGGCGGCTCTTTCAATCAAGGCGTCCAAAGCAGGAATTACGGATTCTCCACCTTCCAGCGAGAATCGTTTTTGTCCAACATATTTGGTGTGAAGGAAGTTCTCGAAAGAAACTGCTTCATTCAATTTATTAAGGATGGCTTTCTTTTCGTCCGGCGAAAAATTGGGCTGGTTGTCATTTACCCAAATCTTGTCCTGAATCCAGTCGATCATTTCCGGATTTCGAATATACATGTATTCGACCCCAATATGCTCGCAGTAAATGGATTGAAGATGACCCAAAATTTCTTGCAAGGTACAAGGTTCTCTTTTTATGGCTCTGGCGGCATCAAAAACCGTGTTCAAATCGGCATTGGAAAGGCCAAAATTCTCCAAATCCAAAGTTGGAGAAAAAGTTCTGCGCTCTCTCACCGGATTGGTTTTGGTAAACAAATGTCCGCGAGAACGATAACCGTCTATCAATTTCAAAACCTTGAATTCTTTTTGAAGTTTCTCGGAAACCTGCGAATAATCAACTTGATTGTTGTTGTTGTTGGCTGCAAAATCAGACAATTGTTGAACTGGAGCACTCGCAACGTAATTTTCTTCGCCGTAAGTGGTCATTCCAAAATCGAAACCTTGGAAAAAACTTCTCCAACTAGGCTCTACGCTGTCTGGACTTTCTAAATATTGATCGTATAATTGTGCGAAAAATTCTGTATGTGCCGCATTTAAGAATGAAAACCTATCCATAATTGTATCTAATTCTGCTTATTTGTTAAAAATAGTTTGGCAAAAGTACAATAAATCAATACACATAATATCTTTTTTTACGTACTTTTACGTAAAAAATTGTTAAAAAAAACCAATAAACAATGAAAAAAAACCATCTCCTGAGTATTTTAAGACCTTTTTATATTTTGGTGCTCTTGTTTTCATTCCATCATGTATCGGCACAGCAACATACTATTGCTTCAAGTCCACCAAAAAATTTCTGGGACAATGTGCA
>JAGNPF010000189.1 GCA_017989775.1 Flavobacterium sp. | reverse complement strand
GTTATAACCGGCGTATTGTACAATAATCGTGAAGGGTAGTGCTTTGGCTTCAATGGAAAACTTGCCGTCAACATCTGAAGTTGTGTTGTTGGTAGTTCCTTTTACAACTATATTGACACCTTCTATAGGTGAATTGTCATCGTTTTTGACTTCTCCTTCCAACAGGTTTTGACCATAAGAAGTGGAGAAAATTAAAATCAAGAGTAAGGTCGTTATTGTTTTTGTATAAATTGCTTTCATGGATTTTTATTATATAAATTATATGTAATTGGTAGAGTTTAAATTCAATTTTTTTTTAAAGCCAACACATACACATAATCCTATAATCCTGTTTTTCAATTTTTATGGATTCTTTCTCTAAAAAAGCGAATTTGTTTGGATTCGTTTTCATGCTTTTAATTTTGTTTTAGTTAGTAAAATTTATTTTCGGGGCAAATATATAATTAATTCTATAAAACTAGTAGGGTTTAGAATATATTTTTTTATTTTTTTGCCAAAGAGGCAATGGTGATGCCCTCCATCGCTGACAATGTTTTTTCTCGAACAGCTATCAATCCCAGTCTTAACAAGCATTCCGACTCTGTTTTGCAATCCAGGCAAGGCTCGTAAAAATTTAGGGAAGCGCAGGGAAGAAGTGCAATTGCACCGTCAAATAAGCGATGAATATCGGCCAAAGTGATCGTGTTTTTTGATTTTATGAGGTAATAACCTCCAAATTTTCCTTGTTTGCTGCTCACAAAATGGCCTCTTTTTAGCTCCAAAAGGATTTGCTCCAAAAACTTTTTGGGAATATTGGCGCCTTCTGCAATTTCGATGGTCCTGGCAATATGGCCTTCTTCTTGCTGGGCAAGATAAAGCAGGGCTTTAAGCGCATATTTGGTTTTTTGTGACAGCATGGATTGATTTTATGTTTTACAATATTTGGTTAATAATTCTTTTGAAGGATCATAGCCAAGACTAAATGCTTTTTTCAAATCGGAACAATAATCTCTTTTGATTTTAAAGTTGATAAAATAAATGGCTCTGTTGTAATACCCTTCGGGGTCATCTGGAGACAAAATTACCACTTGGTCAAAATCGCTTATGGCGTTCAAATTGAGCATGGCTTTTGAAATCGCCCTGTTTTGATACGCTTCGGCGAATTTAGGATTTATTTTGATTACTTTATCAAAATCCAGAATGGCTTCTTTGTGCAAGTGCAATTCTTTTTTTAATATCCCCCTGTTTTCGTAGGCTTCCAGATATTCGGGATGAAGAGCGATGCTTTTGGAATAGTCGTTTATCGCTCCATTCAAATCGTTGCTTTTTGATTTGGAATAAGCCCTGTTGAAATAGGCTTTTTTCATGTTGTCATTCAAAGCGATGCACTTTGTGTAATCCTCTATTGCGTGTTTGTAATCTTTTAATTTGATATGGGTGTTGCCTTTGCTGTAATGGAATTTGTAATCATTGGGATTTATTGCGATTGCCTTGTCATAATCGGCTATGGCAGTCGAATAATTCTTCATTTGATAATGATAATAGCCTCTGAGGTAGTAATTTTCGGCACTTGGTTCTTGGAGTATCAATGAATTTATGTCTTCAATTTCTTTGGGAATTTCCTTGATGTCAATATCGGACAAGTCCTGGGAATGTCCCGAAAAACAAAAACAGGAAAGAAATAAAAAGAAGTAAAATTTCATATTGTAAATTTTGTAAACTGAACACTCAAAAACGGAACACGGATCACTGGATTACCAACTTCCGCTGCTTCCTCCGCCGGAAAATCCGCCACCGCCGAATCCGCCACCGAATCCGCCTCCTCCAAATCCACCTCCGGATGAACCGCCAAATCCTGATCCACCGCCAAATCCACCGCCACGACCCAAATTGCTCAAGATGATGACATCCAGCAAACTCGGTCCGCCACCACCAGAATTTCCGGAATTTCCACCGCCACCTCTTTTATTTTTGGAAGCCAGTACCAGAATAATGACCACGATAATGATTAGCGGTAAAATAGGAAAGTTTTTTCCTTTCGATTGTTTTCTTTCGCCTTTGTATTTGCCCTTGAAAACGTCAAAAAGCGCATCGGCGCCTTTGTCCAGTCCTCGGTAATAACTACCTGCCTTGAATTCGGGAATGATGATGTTCCTGATTATTTCTCCACCAATCCCGGCCGTCAATCGGTCTTCGAGTCCATAACCGGGGTTGATGGCAATTTTTCTTTCTTCTTTGGCCAGCAATAGGATGACTCCGTTGTCTTCCTTGGCTTGACCCAATCCCCAAGTGTGTGCCCATTTGGTGGCCAACTGGCTCACGTCTTCGCCTTTCAGGCTTTCGATGGTGACCACCATGATTTGCGTTGAGGTAGAATCGGAATAGCGAACGAGTTTTTCTTCCAATTGTGTTTTTTCATCGGCACTCAACACCTTGGCATAATCATAAACCGAAGTTTGAAAACTGGGTTTCTCGGGAATGGTGAATTGGGCAAACCCACTGATACAAATCAAAAATAGGAAAAGGAACAAGTTGTTTTGAAAAATCCTTTTGGAATTTGGAATTTGGATTTTGAAAATTTTCATTAGTTATCCTTTAGATATTTCGTTTGATAATTCATTGGTGTCACTTTCGTGATAAGGAAAGTATTGCTGCAATTTTTCTCCGGCCCGGGTAATGCCGTCGATGAGGCCTTGCTTGAAATTCCCGGTTTTGAATTGGGCTGCCATGACATCTTTGGTGCAATCCCAAAAATCTGCCGGAACGACATCGTTGATGCCTTTATCCCCGCAAATCACGAAATGATGGTCATCCACGGCCAGATAAATCAAGACCCCGTTTTTGAGTTCGGTGGCATCCATCCCCAATTCGTGAAAAACTTCCAAAGCCCTGTCATAAGGAACTTTGGAAGTCGTTTTTTCTATGTGAACCCTGATCTCGCCAGAAGTTTCCTTTTCAGCCATGCGAATGGCCTCGACAATTGCTTGTTCTTCTTCTGGGGTTAAAAAATCTTCAACTTTCGACATGGTGTTTCTTTTTTTTTTGTAAAATTCTTGATAACGGCTTGGCGCTAATGGTCTTTTCTTGTTGCGGAATCGAGTTTTACATAGACCAGATTTCTCTTGGTACGATTGTTTTTTAATCGCAATTCTTGCCCTGTTACGGATTGAACATGCAAGCTGTCCACTATTTGATCTCCATTCCCGTTTCCATTTCCAATGGATAGACCATGCAATAGCAATAAATTATCTTTGAGTTCCCATTTCGAATAAGGTAAAGTCGCCATGTTGATTGATTCTGCAATCCCATTTTCCTTTAGTTTAAAACCAGCTTGATATTGGTCATCAATAATCCAGGAGCCGATTAATTCTGTTGTCGAAATTTTGCTTTCTTTTCCTGCGGAAATACCCACGGAGTCCAGCGAAGGGGTAGGGACAGAATTTTGATTTTGTTCCTCTTTAATCTCCTTTTTGCAAGAAATCAAAAAAAGGGACGAAACCAGAATTGTCAAGATAATTGTTCTCATTATTCAATTAGAATTTCACTTCAACAGGTTTTTCGGCACCGGCAACTGCTTCGAAATACGGTTTTTCTTTAAGGCCATAGATTCCGGCCAAGATGTTTCTTGGGAAAGTGTTGATGTTGTTGTTGTATGGTTTTACGGCCTCGTTAAAACGGGTTCTGGCAGTAAGAATTTGATTTTCCGTACTGGCCAATTCATCTTGTAATTTCATGAAGCTGGCATCGGCTTTCAGGTTTGGATACTGCTCCACGCTAACCAATAATTTGGATAAAGAGGAAGAAACACCGGATTGGGCAGAATTGAATGCAGCCAATTGTTCCGGAGTCACGTTTGCGGGGTCAATGGTCACCGAAGTGGCTTTGGCCCTGGCCTCGATAACGGCCGTCAAAGTGCTTTTTTCGTGTTCGGCATACCCTTTTACCGTGTTGACAATATTTGGGATAAGGTCATTTCTTCTTTGGTAGGAAGTGTTCACATTTCCCCAACTTTCTTTAACGTCTTGTTCCAATGTCACTGCGGTATTGTAAATTCCAGATGCCCAGCCGTAAAGTCCAATGACGATAACCGCAACAATAATCCAAGGTAAAAATTTTTTAAAATCCATTTTTGTTTAATTTAAAGTTTAGTATTTATTTTTGATTTAATTTTTTAAAGTTCATTTTTTATATTGGTCAACTGTACTTTTATGGTTTCCAGTTTGCTGATGATGTCAAACTTGTCCAAAGTTTTCTTTTGTCCTTCCTTCAAATGCGTTCTGGCACCTTCGAGCGTAAAACCTCTTTCCTTGACCAAATGATAAATCAACTGCAGGTTTTTCACGTCTTCGGGCGTAAACATTCGGTTTCCTTTGGCGTTTTTCTTGGGTTTGAGAATGTCGAATTCACTGTCCCAAAAGCGAATCAACGAAGCATTCACGTCAAAAGC
>JAGNPF010000188.1 GCA_017989775.1 Flavobacterium sp. | reverse complement strand
ATATTGATAACTACCAGGTTGCTGTCGATTGGAGGGTTTTTAGTGGTTTCGCAACAATTGAACATTGGCCAAGTTGTGGCTGCCGAAATCATTATTTTATTGGTCATAAATTCGGTTGAAAAAATAATAATTGGCCTTGAAACATTTTATGACGTGCTAACTTCCATTGAAAAAATAGGACAAGTAACCGACTTGGAATTAGAAGAAGACGTGAAATTCAAAGGCGACACTTGCTATACGAATATTTCATTGGAAACCGAGAATCTTTATTTCAAGTTCCCAGATTCCAATAAAGAAATACTGAATGCCATTTCCCTGAAAATAGAACAAGGGGAAAAAATAGTGGTTGAAGGGGAAAATGGTTCCGGAAAAACAACCCTAATTCGGGTATTATCGGGCTTGTTGCAACCCACAAATGGTTCATTTTACATCAACGACGATACGTTTCGAAAAATAAACTTGAAACAATTCCGATCCCAAATAGGCTGTATTACCCATAGCGAAACTCCTTTTGAAGGCTCCTTGCTGGAAAACATCACTTTCAACGACGACACCTTAACCACCGAAGATTTGAAATGGGCGATTGACGGTGTGCAGCTTTCTTCCTATATAAAATCATTGCCCAAAGGTCTTGAAACGCGTATTTTCCCGGAAGGAAAACAATTATCATCCTCTAATGCACAAAAATTATTATTAGCCAGAAGCATCATTCATAAACCCAAAATATTGTTTTATGAAGACCCAACGGACAATATGGATGAAAAAGTGGCCAATGAAATTATAGATTTCATCACTTCCGACAAAAACAAGTGGACGATTATTGTTTCTTCAAAAAACCCGTATTGGAAAACCAAATGCAATCGAAGCATCACTATGCAAAATGGAGCTATTCAACTGGATTTAAAAACGAATTAATCATGCTAAACATATCCGACAACAAAACAAAACTGGCATCACTTGATCGCTATGAAACGGTGAAAAACCTGAGCAACCGACCGCATTATAAAATTTTAAACAAAATTATAGCAGGAGTTTCAATCTTGGTTTTGGCATCACTTTTTCTACCTTGGACACAAAATGTTTCAGGAACCGGAAGCGTGACAACCTTAAAACCAAGCCAAAGACCACAATCCATCCAGAGCGTGATTTCGGGTCGAATTGAAAAATGGTACGTTCAAGAAGGTGACTATGTCCAAAAAGGAGATACCATCTTATTCATTTCCGAAATAAAAGAAGACTATATGGATCCTAATTTGGTGGAAAACACCAAAAATCAAATGAATGCCAAGAAGCAATCTTTGCAATCCTACAGTTCAAAAGTAAACACGCTTTCCACTCAAATTGAAGCCATCGAAAGAGAGAAAACTTTGAAACTGGAACAAGCACAAAATAAAATCAAACAATCACTTTTGAAAATAAAGAGTGACAGCATCGATTTGGTTGCCGTAAAAACCCAACTGAAAATCGCCAACACCCAATACAATCGTTCGGTACAACTCAACAAAGAGGGCTTGAAACCGCTCACGGATATTGAAGAAAAAAGACTGAAACTACAAGATGTGGAAGCTAAAATCATAACCCAGGAAAACAAATATTTGACCAGCAAAAACGAGTTTATCAATGCCAAAGTGGAAATAAACCGCATCGTGGCGGAATATTCCGAAAAAATTTCCAAAGCCAACAGTGACAAGTTCACGGCGCTGAGCAGCCAATACGATACAGACGCACAAGTCAACAAACTCGAAAACCAATATGCAAACTACAGCATTCGCAACGGAATGTATTACATCAAAGCATCGCAAAACGGCTATATCAACAGGGCGTTGCAATCCGGTTTGGGTGAAACCGTAAAAGAAGGAACCCCCATCGCGACCATCATGCCATCCGAATATGATATTGCCGTCGAGACTTTTGTAAATCCTATTGATTTGCCCTTGTTAAGCAAAGGAAAAAAAGTCAGGGTTTGGTTTGACGGATGGCCAACAATCGTGTTTTCAGGATGGCCGGACATGTCTTATGGAACTTTTGGGGGCGAAATTGTGGCCATTGAAAACTTTATCAGCGAAAACGGAAAATACCGCATACTGATCGCACCAGACAAAACCGAAAACAAATGGCCGCAACAACTAAGTATAGGAGCCGGCGCACAAACCATCGCTTTATTGGAAAACGTTCCGGTTTGGTTTGAAATATGGCGAACATTGAACGGATTTCCTCCAAATTATTACAAACCAACGAACAAAACCACAAAAGAAAAAAAGTAATGAAACAATTATTTTTAGCATTTTTATTCTTTGGAATTGCTGCATCGGCACAAGAAATTGCGTCAAAAGAATTTACTTATAACGAATTCTTGGGTTATGTGAAAAAATACCATCCGCTAGTCAAAAATGCCAATCTAAATATTGATGCGGCTCAAGCCAATTTGATGATGGCAAGAGGTGGATTTGACCCCAAAATTGAAGTCGATTTCAGTCAAAAACAATTCAAAGGCCAAGAATATTATTCGATTTTGAACAGCAGTTTCAAAATTCCAACTTGGTATGGAGTCGAAATAAAAGCAGGTTTTGACAACAATGAAGGCGTTTACTTGAATCCCGAAAACAAAACCCCAAATCAAGGCTTGACTTCTTTGGGAATAAGCGTTCCGCTCGGACAAGGATTGTTCATCAATCAAAGAATGGCCGATGTTCGAAAAGCAAAAATCCAAGTTCAATTGAGCCAATCCGAAAGAAAACTTCAGGCAATCGCCGTTTTACATGAAGCTTCTTTGGCGTATTTCAATTGGAAAAAAACCTTTGACGAAGTCCTGTTGTATGAAGAATACAAGACCAATGCGCAAACTAGATTTAAAGGAATTCGCTCTTTAATTCAACAAGGAGACAAACCAGCCATTGACAGTACCGAAGCCGGAATTATTGTAAAAAACAGACAGCTCAACTTGGAAGACGCAAAGCTTAAACTCGCAAAAGCCAAATTGGAACTCTCCAACTTTCTTTGGTTGGAAAACAACATCCCATTGGAAATTGCCGATGAATTAATTCCCGAAAAGCAATTGGAGTTCACGATTCAGGAAATTCTAAAAACGAATGAATTATTGAATTCCGATTTTTCGATCACCAATCATCCCAAAATAAATGCGTTGCAAAGCAAAATAGAAATGCTGAACGTGGACAAGAAATTGAAAGCCAATATGCTTCTACCAAAAATTGACTTGGGCTATTCCTATTTATCCGAGCCCAGTTACTTTAACAATTATCAATTTGAAGATTATAAAATTGGACTGGACTTTTATTTTCCATTGTTTTTAAGAAAAGAACGCGGTAGCTTGAAATTGGCAAAATACAAAGTCCAGGAAACCGAATTCAACTTGAACCTCGAAAAAGTGCAATTGGCCAATAAAATAAATGCCCAAAAAACAGAAATTGAATCGTTGTCAAAACAAAAAGAATTAATAAAAGGTTTGGTTCAGGACAATGTTGCAATGCTCAATTCAGAGGAAAGATTGTTCTCTTTTGGAGAAAGTTCCCTTTTTTTAATAAATACTCGAGAAAATAATGTCGTGAGTGCGCAGCTTTCGAAAATAGCATTGGAGAATCGTTTTTACATATCCAATTCCGAGCTTTTTAAAATAATGGCCAATCCGGATTAAATAATTATAAAATTGTATTTTTGCGGTCAGAAAAAAATATCATGATTATCCAAAAAACAAGAGAAGAAATAGAATTGATGCGCGAAAGCGCCTTGATAGTATCCAAAACACTGGGAATGATTGCTTCCGAAATCAAACCTGGAGTTACTACTTTACAACTAGACAAATTAGCCGAGGAATTTATTCGCGATCATGGTGCAGTTCCAAGTTTCCTTGGATTGTACGGTTTTCCGAACTCGCTTTGCATGAGTCCGAATGCCCAAGTGGTACACGGAATCCCGAACAACAAACCGCTGGAAAGTGGCGACGTGATTTCGGTGGACTGTGGCGCATTCAAAAATGGATTCCACGGAGACCACGCCTATTCTTTCGAGATTGGCGAAGTGGCACCGGAAACCAAAAAGTTGTTGCAAGTCACCAAAGAATCTTTGTACGTAGGAATCCGTGAATTCAAATTAGGAAACCGAGTGGAAGATGTGGGAAATGCCATCCAGAAATACACCGAAGCACACGGTTATGGCGTGGTTCGTGAATTGGTGGGTCACGGTGTGGGCCAAAAAATGCACGAAGATCCAGAAATGCCCAATTACGGCAAAAAAGGTCGTGGAAAACTATTTGTAGAAGGAATGGTGGTTGCCATCGAACCGATGATTAATTTGGGAACTCGAAACATCAAACAACTCAAAGATGGCTGGACAATCCTCACCGCCGATGGAAAACCAAGTGCGCATTTCGAACACGACGTAGCCATCATTGACGGAAAACCAGAAATTTTATC
>JAGNPF010000187.1 GCA_017989775.1 Flavobacterium sp. | reverse complement strand
ATCCCCAAACGGTTACTTTCAATGACATATTGGGAGCAATTCATCCGGATGATGTTGATTTTGTTGCAAAAGCGGAGGCAATTGCTACCGATTTTTTTTACCAAAAAGTGGGTTATGAAAAAATGTTGAGCTATAAAACAAGTTACAGTTTTAGGTTTCGATTGAAAAATGGGGAGTACGCCTTGTTCAATCACCAATCGCTCATGCTTTCATTGGATGATAATGGAGGATTGGGAAAATCACTCAATATCCACACTCGCATCGATCATTTGAGTAATTTGAATACTTATAAAATATCTTTTATTGGCTTAAACGGAGAACCTTCTTTTATGAATTTGAATCCCGATGAAGAAAATCTCGATGTGGAAGAATTTTCCAAAAGAGAGATTGATATTATTAAGTTGATAGGCAATGGATTGAGTAATGCCGAAATAGCAGAAAAGCTCTTCATCAGTGTCTTGACGGTAAAAAAACACCGCAATAACATTTTGGCTAAATCCGATTCTAGAAATACCGCCCAACTCATCAAAAACTGCATTCTTCAGGGCATAATTTAGTTTTTTTTGGATGAAATAATACTCCTTTTGGGGTATTCTTTTACAACTTTGGTTGAGTTAATTTTGTTGCAACTCAAAAAAGGAGAAAAACCTCTTTTGAAAAATCCGGCCTTAATTGGTGGGATTTTATATATGTAACCAATTAAAAACAATCAATATGGAGAAACTTGACACAATTATCACCGTACTGCTAACGGGAATTGCAGGTTCATAAGCGCAGCCTGTATAAAATCCTCGAGAATTACGCCGAAATGAATTCTGGAGTTTTTCGAGATTGACAGCAACATTAGCTGGAACAATTAGCACTAAACACACCATTTCGCAACTCACTTACACTTCTCTATTTACAGGTTTTTTTGTGCCTTGTCTTTGGAGTTTTAGAGAGTAATAATCAATCCGTTAACTTTTGATAAACCACTGTTGCTTTAATTTGAAATTTGTGCATTTATTCATAAACGGCAAATGCTGACAGTTTTGTATAACTAAAATTACAGAAATGATGAAAGTAAAAAAAACTAGAAAACGTCCCTTTTTGAGCAAGATGTTTAAACTCATTCTAGCCATAATAACACGATAAATAGTAACCAATTAAAAACAATCTATATGAAAAAACTTTACACAATTGCCATGATGCTTTTTGTAATTACGTTACAAGGACAAAACAAATTATTATCGAGTATACAGGAATCTTATAATGGTAGCAGTTATCAAAATTATTCAGGCTACAATTATGAATATGATGGCAATAATAATCTAATTACAGAAACATACGTAGAATGGGTGAATGGTTTATGGAAAATAAAAGAAAAAGTAACCTATACTTATAATGCCAATAAAGTTGTCCAAGAATTGGGCCAGGAATGGAATGCAACTACCAATGCATTGGAAAATTCATACAGAGACACATTTACTTATGCAAATGGTAATTTTACGGGACAAGTAGCCGAAATTTGGGAGAATTCAAGTTGGGTCAATGAATGGAAAATTGATTTGACTTTTAATGGCAATAATTTGCCCGTAAGTCTTTCATCATATAATTGGGTTGGTGCAAATTGGGTAGCGGATGAACGTGGCCAATTCACCTATAATTCAAATAACAAATTAACTGAAGAATTGTATGAAGAATGGGAAAATTCACAATGGGTTAATTCCAGTAAATCATTATATGCGTATAATCTAAACCATCAAATGGTAAGTAGCAGAAATGCGACATGGGATGATTTCAATAATCTTTATAAAGAATTTTACAGAACTGATTATGTTTTGGATGGAGCTGGAAACAGAAGTAGCGAAACAGATACTGATGTAAACAATAATAATAAATGGAAAGATGAATATACGTACGATAGCTTTAGTCTTATGTCTAATTTTGCACATCCTTTTAAAGATAAAAACGGACTCGATTATCTTACAGAAGATTTTCCGTATGTAAATAAAATTCTTGCTAAAAATCATTATTATTATGATATGGCAACCAGTAATTACACCCTGAGTAGTCGAACTACTTATAACTACAACAGTGCCCTAACTTTGGCCGTAGAAAATCCTGAAATAGTGAAAGCTGGTATAACTATATTCCCAAACCCAACCGCTTCCGTAATAAATCTTGATTTTTCAGAAGCCGTGACTATTGACAAAGTTGTTGTCGTTGACATAACAGGGAAAACAGTGTTGCAACAAGGAGCAAATACAACTCAAGTAAATGTAGAAAAACTGGCAAAAGGTCTTTATATTATCGAGGCATATTCTGGAAAAGAGAAATTCACCAGCAAGTTTGTTAAAAAGTAAAACCAAGTTTACTTTGTTTTTTGACGAGTAGTTTTTTCGTTTAATAATTAAATATAAAATTCCATCTTGTTTATACTTGATGGAATTTTTTTAATTTAGCAAAATGAAAAACATCATCATCACGGGCACTTCCAGGGGTATTGGCCACGAACTGGCTTTGCAGTTTGCCAATGCCGGACACCAAGTATTAGCCCTCTCCAGAAAAACACCTCAAGATCTTATCGAAAACTCAAATATCACTTGCCTTTCCGTCGATTTGTCCGATGAAAACGAAATGCAGCAAGTGGAAAGTTTTCTTTCCCATTCCTGGAAAAAAGTGGATATAATAATTCATAATGCAGGAAGTTTGTTGTTGAAACCTTTTTCGGAAACCTCTCAAAAAGATTTTGAAAACATATATAAAGTCAATGTTTTTGGCGTGGCCAATTTGACTCGGGTTTGCTTGCCCTATTTGCAAAAAGGCAGCCACGTGGTTACCATAAGTTCGATGGGAGGAATACAAGGAAGCTTGAAATTCGCTGGATTGGCAGCTTACAGTTCCAGCAAAGGAGCGGTAATCACCCTGTCGGAATTATTGGCCGAAGAATACAAGGAAAAAGGAATTTCGTTCAATGTTTTGGCTCTTGGCGCCGTCCAGACCGAAATGTTGCAAGAAGCATTTCCGGGTTATGAAGCTCCTATTTCTGCAAAAGGAATGGCCGACCATATTTTCGACTTTGCCTTGACCGGAAGTAAATATTACAACGGAAAAGTGCTGCAAGTTTCCTCCACGAATCCATAAGAATTTCAAAATCCAAAATCCAAATTCCAAAATCCAAATTCCAAAATCCAAATTCCAAAATCCAAATTCCAAAATCCAAAATTCACAATTGTCCGATACCTTGTCAAAATATTTGCCGGAACATGCCGTAAAACCAGTTTTTGAACTGATTGTGGTCAATCAAGTGCATCTCAAAATCGTGAATGAGCGCGTGACCCGTCACGGCGATTATCGAAAAGGACCCAGCGGCAAACACGAAATTACGGTCAACGGAAGTTTGAACAAATACAAGTTCTTGATAACCTTGGTTCACGAAATTTCGCATTTGGTGGCTTTCGAAAAATTTGGACGCAACATCAAACCCCATGGCAACGAGTGGAAATATTCCTTTCAGCGGTTGATGATTCCCTTTATTCGTCCTGAGATTTTCCCCGGACATTTGTTGCCCTTGTTGGCGAGACATTTCAAAAATCCGACGGCCAGCAGCGATACCGACGCCACTTTGGCATTGGCCTTGAAACAATTTGATCAGGAAAATGACAAAAACCATATTTTCGAAATTCCTTATGGAAGTGTTTTCAGGATTCACAACGGGAAAATTTTTCAAAAAGGAGCATTGAGAACCAAGCGTTATGAATGTGTTGAGCTAAGTTCGGGAAGAACCTATCTTTTTAATCCCAATGCCGAGGTGGAATTATTGCCAAGTTAATTATATTTGCACCCACTAATAAAAAAGGTTGCTTGGTGCAACGCAAAGATTATGAACAAGAATTATTATGCCGTTATAATGGCCGGTGGAGTCGGTTCTCGATTCTGGCCAGTAAGTACGACCGAATTTCCAAAACAATTTCACGATATGTTGGGTGCGGGGGAAACCTTGATCCAGAAAACTTTCAGTAGATTGTCGAAATTGATTCCGGTGGAAAATATTTTGGTTTTAACCAATGAAAAATACAATGCGATAGTGTTGGAACAATTGCCTTTGGTAAAACAAGAACAAGTTTTGTTGGAACCAGCCATGCGAAACACGGCTCCCTGTATCTTGTATGCTTCCCTCAAAATCCAAAAACAAAATCCCGATGCGGTGATGGTTGTGGCGCCAAGCGACCACTGGATTGAAGACGAAAATGCGTTTGCCGAAAACTTAAAACAATGTTTCGATTTTTGCTCCAAGGAAAACGCCTTGATGACACTCGGAATCCAGCCTACATTTCCCAATACCGGTTTTGGTTACATCGAATATGATAAAACGGACACCAATCCAGCCAAAAAAGTCTCGCAATTCCGTGAAAAACCGGATTATGAAACTGCCAAAGCATTTTTGC
>JAGNPF010000186.1 GCA_017989775.1 Flavobacterium sp. | reverse complement strand
GCAATACTCACGGCTTATCCTGAAATTGGAAGCAAAATAAATTTCGACAAAACAACCTATTCCATCGAAAGGAATGCCGGGATTTTTACGCCAACATTGGATCCGTCGAATCCGAAAACCTACCAATTGTTGGGCGAGATTTTCGATGAGGTTTGTCCGCTGTTTTCGGGCAAATATTTCCACATTGGAGGCGATGAAAATGAAGGCAAAGACTGGGATTCCAATCCGAAAATACAGGAATTCAAAAAGAAAAATAAGTTGGCGAATAATCACGAGTTGCAGACTTATTTCACGATGCAATTGATTCCAATGCTGAAAAAGCACAACAAGGAATTGATGGGTTGGGAAGAAATAATGACAAAGAATATGTCCAAAGAAGCCATAATCCATTCCTGGAAAGGGACAAACGAGGGCGTTGCAGCAGGTAGTTCACTCGTGAATGCAGTGAAGAACGGCTATAAAACGGTTTTGTCCAACGGTTATTATATCGATTTGATGCAAGGGGTCGAAAGCCATTATTTGACTGATCCAATGCCAAAAAACATTCTTCTTTCCGCCGAAGAAAAAGCGCGAATTTTGGGTGGAGAAGCCACAATGTGGAGCGAATTGGCATCGCCAACGACGATAGATTCCAGAATTTGGCCCAGAACTGCCGCCATTGCCGAAAGATTATGGTCGAATGAAAATGTTGTTGATTTGACGAGTTTGCGCAAAAGATTGAAAACCATTTCGTTTCGATTGGAAGAACTGGGAATTACACACATTAGAAATAAAGCAGTTCTGTTGCGCAACATAAGCAACAATCAAAAAAGCGAGGCTTTGGAGGATTTTTCGAATATTTGCGAACCTCTAAAAATCTATACCAGAAGTACCGACGGAACCGAATCTCAAATGTATTCACCCTTGACCCTTTTTGCCGATGCCTGTACGCCAGATGCCACGGATGCATTGGAATTTGATGCTGTGGTAAATGAATATTTGAAAAACAAGAGTTTGGAAAACCAAGTTTTGGTTACGGATTACTTGAAAAAATGGGTGGCTTTAAACGCCAATTTGGTGGAGTTAAGCAAAAATGCTCCCTTGGTTCAACCGCTTTTGCTCTTGTCTAAAAGTTTGGCCGATTTGTCGGAGCAACTGTTGTTGAAGATAACCCAAAAGCAAACCGTAAATCCAACAGTTCTGAAGGATTTATTGGAACAATGCAATTCAAAAAATCACGCCGATGTGGAGTTGGCGGTCTATAATAGCTTGAAAAAATTGATTCAAGCATAAAAGCAAGTTGGATTAATAGTTTGTTTAGAGTGGCGTTGTTTTCTTTATTCTTTTAGATTGTTTTGGTTTAAAAGAAAATAATGTTTGGAACCCGGCAGTTTTGCCGGGTTTTTTTATCTCAAAAAATCACTTGTTTTTATTTAATTTTAGAACTTCCTTGTCAAAATCCGATAAGTATTCCCTGTCCTGAATAATTCTAAATTTATCAAACTCCATTTCGGCTTTAATTTTGGCTTCCAAATGGGTGATTTTTCCTTTGTCGTTTAGAATTGGATAATTGGAAAGTTGTAGAAAATTATTCAAAAACAAAGTCCAATCTTCCATTTGCATGATGATTTGCCTTTTGGCATAATTTTCAGCCAAGTCTAAATAAGCCGAAACAATTCGGTTCAATTCCTGAAGATGGGCGTCGTTCAAGTAGTTTTTGGCAATGCTTACATCTGTTTTTTGAATTTTGCCGTTTGGAGCGTCTTTCCAAGTAGATAAACCCATATAAAGTTTGTTGGCATCGGCTTCAGTATAAATGATTTCTGCAGCCGTTTTGCCTGTTATTGCCCAATGCAATTTGTTTTGTACAGTAGCAAAGAATTCTTTTGTAGTGATACTATCTTTTTCATAATTGGCAGAAAGGGCATAAATATCAGTTATCTTTTGATAAAATCGCCTTTCCGAAGAGCGAATTTCTCTAATACGTTCCAGTAATTCTTCAAAATAATCTTTGCCAAAAGCTTTGCCATTTTTGAGCATTTCATCGTTTAAAACAAATCCTTTGATGATGAATTCTTTGAGTGTTTTGGTTGCCCAAATCCTGAATTGTGTCGCTTGATTTGAATTGACTCTGTAACCAACAGCAATAATGGCGTCGAGATTGTAGAAATCAATTTCTCTGCTAACTTCTCTTTTTCCTTCCATTTGAACTATTCGAATTTTTCGAATAGTTGAAATTTCATCTAATTCATTAGACTTGTAAATTTCTTTTAAATGATAATTAGTTGTACTAATTTCAACACCAAACAACTGCGCCATAGCTTTTTGAGGAAGCCAAAAACTTTCGTCTAAATAAGTAACTTCAACATTAATATTGGTTTCCGAGGTTTGGTATAATAATATAGGTGCTTGCATCTAATTTTTTGAATACAGTTGGAATGGAATTAATAGATTATGTGAAGATAAACTAAATTGTTGTTTTTTGACTTACTAAAAGCGACATTTTTTTGTACTTTTGCACAAAATTTTATAAAAACACATTCATGTTATCAATCAATAATTTATCAGTTCAGTTTGGCAAAAGAATTTTGTTCGACGAAGTAAATACGGTCTTTACAAACGGCAATATTTACGGCGTTATTGGAGCCAACGGAGCTGGAAAATCCACTTTTCTTAAAATAATTTCGGGCGAAATGGATCCTACTTCGGGACATGTCCATTTGGAGCCGGGCAAACGTATGTCGGTTTTGAACCAAAACCACAATATGTTTGACGAGCATACGGTTCTTGAAACCGTGATGATGGGAAACAAGGTTTTGTATAAAGTAAAAACCGAAATGGATGCCCTGTATTTGGATTACACCGATGAAAATGCCGACAGGATAGGGGAGTTGCAGGTACAATTCGAAGAAATGAACGGTTGGAATGCCGATTCTGACGCGGCTTCAATGCTGTCCAACTTGGGAATTACCGAAGACAATCATTATACAATGATGGCTGATTTGGAAGGAAAAATGAAAGTGCGAGTGCTTTTGGCGCAAGCCCTTTTTGGAAATCCCGATTTGTTGATCATGGATGAGCCTACCAACGATTTGGATTTTGAGACCATTGCTTGGCTGGAAAATTTCTTGGCCAATTATGAAAACACCGTAATCGTCGTTTCTCACGACCGTCACTTTTTGGATGCCGTTTGTACGCATATTTCCGATATTGATTTTGGGAAAATCAACCACTATTCAGGAAACTACACTTTCTGGTATGAATCCAGTCAATTGGCGGCCAAACAACGTGCGCAACAAAACAAGAAAGCCGAAGAAAAGAAACAGGAATTAGAGGAATTCATCCGTCGTTTTTCTGCGAATGTCGCCAAATCCAAACAGGCAACTTCTCGTAAAAAAATGATTTCCAAATTGAACATCTCGGAAATTAAACCATCAAGCCGTCGTTATCCAGCGATTATTTTCGATCAGGATCGTGAAGCGGGTGACCAGATTTTGAATGTGGAAGGATTGAGTGCTTCCATAGACGGCGAACTTTTGTTTAAAAACGTGGATTTGAATATGGCCAAAGGTGATAAAATTGTGCTTTTTTCCAAAGATTCCCGCGCCACGACTGCTTTCTACGAAATCTTGAACAACAACCAAAAAGCCGATGCAGGAACCTTCGATTGGGGAATTACCACCAATCAGGCGTATTTGCCGGCCGAGAATCATTCGTTTTTTGAAAACGATTTGACTTTGGTTGATTGGTTGCGTCAATATGCCAAAACTGAAGAAGAGCGTGACGAAGTGTTCATTAGGGGTTTCTTGGGAAAAATGATTTTCTCGGGAGAAGAAGCCCTAAAAACCAGCCGTGTTTTGTCGGGAGGAGAAAAAGTGCGTTGCATGTTGTCTCGAATGATGATGGAGCGTGCCAATATCCTGATGCTGGACGAGCCAACGAACCACTTGGATTTGGAATCGATTACGGCTTTCAACAACTCATTGAAAAATTATAAAGGTTCGGTTATTTTCACCACACATGACCACGAGTTTGCCCAAACTGTTGGAAACAGGGTAGTGGAATTGACGCCAAAAGGAGCCATTGACCGTTACATGACTTTCGATGAATACTTGGATAACGAAGGCGTTCAGGAATTAAGAGCGAAGATGTATTCTTAAATATACGAATCACATTAGTAGATATAAGATTTCCCGCTGCAATGTAGCGGGATTTTTTTTTGGAAAAATTCACGTTTGTATTTTTGGGCATAATACTGAAAAATGGTTGGTAAAAACCTTTGAAAGCCTTTATCTGTATGGTCTTACGAGAAGTTTTATGAAATTCGTTTCATAAAACTTTTTTTGAGGTGTTCGGATAATTACTTATAATTTTTTCGTATATTTAAAGTATGGAAAAATTTAAAGGAGAAAGTATTTTAGAATTTACAGATAAGTTCAAAACCGACTTAGATTGTTTAGAATAT
>JAGNPF010000185.1 GCA_017989775.1 Flavobacterium sp. | reverse complement strand
GGTTTCGGCATAATTCTGGACAAAATTCTGATCGGCAAAACTTTCCAATCCTCGAAGTTGAAAATTACAATGCGCCATCGCAATTTCAAAAGACAATTTATGAAACAAATCCACCATCACCATACTGTCAATGCCGCCACTGGTAGCCAAAAGCAGATTTTTTCCAATCAAAAAAGAAAAATTTTGGGCGATATGATTTTCGAATTTCTGTTGCATCCTCAAATTTAGTTATTTTAAATCATAACACGAAATAACATCAAAAGATAAAATATTTTGAATTAGCGGATATTTATTCAACTCAAAACTTCGCGCATTGCCTTTGCCTTGAGCAAGCATTCTTCATATTCTTTTTCTGGAATCGAAAGCGAAGTAATGGCGCTTCCCACGGAAAAGGAGGCGTATTTTTTTTCTTGATTGTACAAAATGCTTCGGATGACGACATTGAAATCGAAATCGACGTTTGGAGCGAAATAACCAACGGCTCCGCTGTACAAACCTCTTTTGGTTTCTTCCAATTCCTCGATGATTTTCAAAACCGAAACTTTTGGGGTTCCCGTCATACTTCCCATCGGAAAAGTAGTTTTCAACACGTCGACACCCGTAAATTGAGGATCTAATTTTGAACTAATGGTCGAAATCATTTGATGCACCTGTTCGAAAGAATAAATACCGCACAATTCCTCTACTTTTACGGAACCTTTTTGAGCCGTTCGGGACAAGTCGTTGCGAACCAAATCCGAAACCATAATGTTTTCGGAACGTTCTTTGGGGTCGGAAGCCAATTCGTTTTTTGCTTTTTCGTCTTCCAATGGATCCGAAAATCTTTTGGCCGTTCCTTTTATCGGTTGCGAAATAACAAGTTCTCCTTCTTTCTTCAAATAGCGTTCCGGAGAAGCGGAAAGTAAAAACTGGTTGTTGTTTTTGAAATAAACCGTGAATGGCGACTTTGAAATTTCGTTCAATTTCAAGAACTTTTCCAATGGATTGATGACGGCATTTTCGATAAAAAACTCCATGCAAAAATTGGCTTCATAAATATCACCGCGATGAATGTGCTCCAAAACTTTCGACACTTTCTCCAAATAATTCTCTTTGGAAATACGATGTTGCACCTCGTCTCTCGACTGCGCTCGAGATGACATACTCTGTCTGACAGTCTGTGTTTCGAAATTTAAAATCTGCAATCTTATTTCCTCCAAATCAGATTCGACTTCATCGTCGCACATGTTGAGATACTGGATTTCGACTTGGTTTTCTTTCAGCAAAAACACTTTTTTGGGTTGAAAGAAAAACAAATCTGGAAAAGCCAAACCGTCAAAATTATTGGAATGCAAATGTTCTACATCATTTTTTAAATCGAATGACAAATAGCCAAAAAGCCAGTCCTTGGTCACTTGCTGGTACTGTTTCAAATCATCAAAAGCATTGTGATAATCAGTTTTTACCGAGGTGAAAGCGTCCACGGCAAGAAGGCAATCATAGCTGGAATACCGTTGCGGATAATCGTTGCTATCCATAAAAACGACTTCCCGAAATTGTTGTGCCCAAGTCAAAATTTGTTGCTTGAATTCGACCGGATTTTCAATATGTTTTGTAATGGATGTTCTCAAGGAATTGGACTATTTAAAAAATTCAAAATTACGACAAATTTATTTCAATTTTTTTGTTAAATTTATAGCACTATTAACCTCAAAAACAGCAAATTATGAAAATAACAATCATTATTATCCGAACTCTGATTGGACTTTTGTTCCTTGTATCATCGATTGGTTTCTTTTTGAAACTGTTTCCAGAACCTACCACAACCGGGGATTTCAAGGCATTCCAAGTTGGACTTGTTGCATCATCCTACCTAATTCCGCTGGCAAAATCAGTTGAATTGCTTTGTGGATTGTCGTTTGTCAGCGGTCGGTACACCACTTTGGCCAATCTCTTGATTTTGCCTGTAACTGTAAACATCCTGTTCATCAATTTTTTTCTTAATCCTGAAGGAATTCCGATAGCATTATTCGTGTTTTTTGGAAATTTGTTTTTAATTTTCAGCCATTGGCAAAATTACAAAGGATTGTTTGTCGCATAAAAAACAAGCCCGACTCGTCTTGAAAACTGTCGGGCTTGTTTTTTCGTGAAATCTTGCAACTACACGTGCAAGGCTCTATTTTCCGTGGCAGCCAAAGCCGCTTCTTTTATCGCTTCCGAGAAAGTGGGATGTGCGTGGCTCATTCTTGCAATATCTTCGGCAGACGCCTTGTATTCCATAGCCGTCACCGCTTCGGCAATCAAGTCGGCACAACGGGCACCAATCATGTGAACTCCCAATACTTCATCGGTTTTTTTATCGGCTAGAATTTTTACAAATCCATCTAAATCTCCGCTGGCTCTGGCTCTTCCCAATGCCTTGAAAGGAAAACTTCCTGATTTGAATTCCACTCCGGAGGCTTTCAATTGTTCTTCGGTTTGTCCCACTGCAGCGACTTCCGGCCAAGTGTAAACCACTCCCGGAATCAAGTTGTAATCGATGTGTGGTTTTTGTCCCGCCAAGATTTCGGCAACCATCGTTCCCTCTTCTTCGGCTTTGTGCGCCAACATGGCACCACGAACCACGTCACCAATGGCGTAAATATTGGGAACATTGGTTTGCAAATGATCGTTAACCTCGACCATTCCTCTATCCGTAATTTTTACTCCGGCTTTGTCGGCATTCAAACCATCCGTGTAAGGACGACGACCTACTGAAACCAATGAATAATCGCCTTCGAGAGTGATGGTTTCTCCTTTGGCGTTTTCGGCTTGAACCGTTACGGCATCTCCTTTTCTTTCCACGGATTTCACTTTGTGGGAAACGTAGAATTTCATTCCTTGTTTCTTCAAGACTTTGGTCAATTCTTTGGACAAAGCGCCATCCATTCCAGGAATGATTCTGTCCATGAATTCCACTACCGAAACTTGTGCGCCTAAACGTAAATACACTTGTCCCAACTCGATTCCGATAACTCCTCCTCCAATGATTACCAAATGTTTGGGCACTTCTTTCAATGCCAAGGCTTCGGTTGAAGTGATGATTCTTTCTTTGTCAATTTTGATAAATGGCAACGAAGACGGTTTGGAACCTGTTGCTATAATGGTGTTTTTGGCTTCAATAGTTTCCGAAGTTCCGTCAGCCTTGGCAATGGCAATATGGGTTGCATCCACAAACGATCCCAAACCATTGAAAACGGTAACTTTATTTTTATCCATCAAATAATTGATTCCTCCCGAAGTTTGATCTACAACGGCTTGTTTGCGGGCAATCATTTTCTCCAAATTGACTTTTATTTCGCCGGAAAGTTCGATACCATGATCGGCAAAATGGGCAATTTCGCTGTAATGATGCGAAGAAGACAACAATGCTTTTGACGGAATACACCCCACGTTAAGGCAAGTTCCTCCAAGGGTTGCATATTTTTCGATAATGGCGGTTTTGAAACCTAGTTGCGCGCAACGAATGGCCGAAACATATCCGCCTGGTCCTGAACCTATAATGACTACGTCAAATGAACTCATAGTATGTGTGTTTTTGTTTTAGTGAGGCAAAAATAAGAAATAAATTGCAACGGCAATTTCAATGGCATTGACAATTTTGTTGAATTTAAGGCTTATTTGTTGGATTTCTTGAGGTATGGAAAACGGAATAAACAACAACTTCATCCTTAAAAACTTCATAGATAATTACAAAAGGAAATTTTTTAAGAGGTAATTCCCTGTAGAAAGGAGGTTTCTTTACTGGAAACAACTCTGGATTCGTTTTTAAAATTTTCAAATATCCTTTGAAATATTCCAAGAACTGTTTTCCCAAACCTTTTCTTCTACTCTCATAAAATTCGATTGTTTCCTCAATTTCAGATGCTGCCAATCCTGAAACAACAATCTTAAAAACCATATTTCGCATTCAACCGTTGTTCCACTTCTTCCCAAGAGTTTGCTGAACCGATTCCAGAAATGTACTCCGTTCTGGCTTCTTCCACTTTCAAGTAATGTTCAGAAGAAACCACCGAAACAGCATCTTCATTGTTAATTGCATCAAAAACAGCTTCAAGAACCTCTAATTTAGTATCGTCTTGAATGAATTTACCAAAATCCACAATAAGTTTTTTTCTCAATTTTTTAGTCTGCATCTTAATACTGTTTCAAACAAAATTAAGATTTTTTGTTGACACTTTTGTATTGTGTCCATAAAAAAAGGAGGACTTCATTGCTGAACATCCTCCTTTTCAAGTCAGTGCTTTTTTAATTATGGCACAATCACTTTTACTGATTTTTCGCCTTCGGCTGATTTGGCGTTTACGATATACACGCCTCCGTTGACATCCAAACTAGAATCGGCATCAAGTTGGGCTGTTTTTACCAAAGCTCCCAAAACATTGTAAACATTTACTTTTGTGCTTGTTTTGATGTTGGACAAGAAAATA
>JAGNPF010000184.1 GCA_017989775.1 Flavobacterium sp. | reverse complement strand
ACACGGAATGATTGGAAAGTTGCAGCCAACATCAAAAAGATGACGAAAACGGCAATCAGTAAACCTGTTGCTAAACTAGATAATGTTTCATTTAATACTGGTGTCATTCCTGCAACCTCGATGTTTAAACCTTTCGGTAATTCGCCCAGAGAAGCAATGGCGGTTTGCACATCTTTAGAAGCTTGTTCCAAATCTTTTTTGTACAAATTCGCCGTCACACTTGTGTAGCCCATTGTTCCTAAATTGTAACTTTCGCCCAATTCTTTTGTAGGCGTAATGGTTGCTACATCGCCTAAAACAGGTCGGTCTGAATTTTTGCTCAGTGGTAAATTTGCCAATTCTTCTTTGCTGTTCAAAATATTTTGTGGCGTTTGCACCTGTACATCATACGCAATTCCCATCATTCCGCCTACCCAAAAGTTTTTATTGGTATAGCGGGTAGAAGCCGTAGCCGCAACCAATGATTTGGAAATATCCTGAACATCTAATCCCAATTGTGCAGCACGGGTACGGTCGATATTAATCTGCATTGCAGGATAATCCATTGATTGAGGAATTTGCTGGTCGCGTAAATAATCGATTTCTTTCAATTTTGCCAATAGTTTGTTGGCATACATTCGGTTCATCTTTTTCATCATTCCCGAAACGCGAATTTCAATTGGCGTATTGGTTCCTTGACTTAAAATTTTCTCCGTTAATTCTATCGGTTCAAAAGAAATAGACAGTTCCGGCATTTTTTCTTTGTAATAGGCTCTCAGCTTATCTTTCAGCTCATCCGAATTGCCATTAAATTCTTTCAAAGCCACTTGCATCAAAGCTTCGTGCGGACCGGCATTGTACAAATAAATTGGACTGACCGCAAATGTGGATGGATGCTGACCAATAAACACCGATGAAATGGCAATATTATCTTCACCAACATTATGTTTCAGATGCGATAAAAATTGTTTCACTTTGGTTTCTGTAACTTCAATTCTTGTACCTTCCGCCGCTTTTATCCTTACCTGGAACTGACGGGAATTGGAAGTTGGCAACACATCTTTTCCTGTGATTTGATACAGTGCAAAACCTCCCACCAAAACGAACAATAAACTAAGGCTGACAATGATTTTTTTTTGCTTGGTAAGCTTCGTCAAAAAGTTCACAAAACGGTTTCGGAATTTAGAAAACCAATCTTCTTTATGTGCCGGATTTTCGCAATGGTCTTTGTTGTGTTTCATCAACCAATTCGCCATTACCGGAACAAATGTTTGCGATAATAAAAACGAAACAATCATAGAAAAACCGATTGCTAAAGCCAAAGGCATAAACAAAGAACCCGGAATTCCCGTCATCATAAATGCCGGAGCAAATACCGCCAAAATACACAGCATAATCAGCAATTTCGGGAACGCAATTTCCTTACACGCATCCCAAATCGCTTGTGCTTTTGTTTTGCCTTTTGCAAAATGCTGATGGATGTTTTCAATGGTTACGGTACTTTCATCAACCAAAATACCGATAGCCAATGCCAAGCCTGAAAGCGACATAATATTGATGGTTTGACCAAATAATTTTAAAAATAATACGCCTGAAATAATTGAAATAGGAATAGTCATAATCACAATCAAGGCAGCACGGCGGTCTTTTAAAAATAAAAGCACCATCAAACCTGTAAGCAAGGCTCCTAACACACCTTCAATCACCAAACTTTTCAGTGCATTGGTTATGTAAACCGATTGGTCAAATTCATAAGAAATCGTAACATCATCGGGCATATTTCGCTGAATGTTGGGCAATTCTTTTTTCAAAGTATTGACTACATCTAAGGTTGACGCATTTCCGGCTTTTGCAATGTTGATATACACCGAACGTTTACCATCAATCAACGCATAACCCGTCGCAATATCGGCACCGTCTTTTATTGTCGCTACATCACGGATATACACATTGTCAACAGAACCTTTAAAGATGGGAATATCTCCCAGTTCCGCTACTTCTTTCACCGTATTATTGGTAGGCGTTAAGTAATTTTTATCGCCGATATACACATTTCCAGAAGGCGATGTGATGTTGTTTCGACTGATTGCTTCTACAATTTGTTCGGGAGATAAATTATGAGCCCGTAATTTGTAAGGGTCAATATTCACTTCAATTGTTCGCGGGCTTCCTCCAAAAGGCGGTGCAGTAGTCAATCCCGGAATTTTAATCAAAAAAGGCCGTGCATTGAAATTGGCAATATCCTGTAATTGATTATTGGTTTTGGTATTACTTCTAAACACCAATTGACCCACCGGTTGCGAAGACGCATCGAAACGAATGATGAATGGTGGCGGTGCTCCCGGTGGTAAAAATACCTGCGAACGGTTGGACAAAGCATTAACCGTAGCAATGGCTTCACCCATTTCGGTACCTTCATAAAAGGTAACTTTCATTAGGGTTAATCCTTGCGTATTTTTAGATTCGATGCTCTTGATACCGTTGGTGAAAAGCATCATATTCACATACATTTTGGTGAAATAACCCTCCATTTGTTGCGGCGTGTAACCGTTGAATGAATGGGCAATGTAAACCACCGGTAAATCCATTTCGGGCAGAATATCTACCTTAATTTCTTTGGTTGCTTTGAAACCAAAAAATAGTAATCCCAGCACCAAAACCATAATTGCTATGGGTTTTTGCAGTGCAAATTTTATCATATTCATATTGAAATTTCTTAATAAATTAGGGTGTTAAAACTTGAATGTCTCCCTGTGCAGAAGCCAATAACAACAAGGCTTGCCAAACATTATTCTGGGCAATTTCGTAATCAATTTCAGCTCTGTTCAAACTGTACAATGCTTGTGTAAAATCAACCAAAGTGGTTAATCCGTTTTGGTACAAAGCAGTTTGCTGTTTGTGAGCTAAAGCAGCGGCATCTAACTGAATTTTGGTTTCATCAAAATTGAGGTAGGCATTTTTTAGCTGTTCATTGGCTTGGTGCGACAAGGTTTTCAGCTCTTTTTGCTGAGCATCAAAACTGTGTTGCAGGGATTGTGTAACGAATTGTTGCTCTTTTATTTTTGTATTAAAACGGAAGAGATTGGTAACATTCCAGGTTAGCGAAACACCCAATAAATAATTGCCTCGGTCAATTCCAACACCTTTTAAATAGTTGGTTGAATAGGCGGAATTGTCTTGTGCGTAATCGGCTTCAAACCCAGAACCACGACCTTGAACAACACCAAACGCCGATAAATTGGGCTTTTTTTCAGCTTTCAAAACTTCAACGTTTTGTTCACTTTCATTGATTTTGCTTTGTTGCCATTGTAAATACGGATGTTTAGAAAAATTGTTTTCTGCCGTTTCTAATAACTTATCAGGAAGCGAAGTGCTGTACAAACTATCCAATTGATAGATTTTAAAATCGTCATTCATTAACACAGCAAGCTGTTTTGACCATTCTAATTCTTTGTCATAGGCTTTGATTTGTAGCGATTTTGCATTAGACCATTCTGCTTTTGCGAGTTGTGCATCTACTTCCGGTATCAATCCGCTTTTGGCTCGTGCGTTGGTCATTTCATAAAAAACCTGTGCCCGTTCTGCATTTTTTTCCTGAACAAATTTGATGCGTTGGCTTGCCAATAAATTGAGATAAGCCGCACTTACTTTTATTTGTTGCTGAAAAACTTCCTGATGCAAATCGGCTTGGGCAGTTAATTCTTTTTTACTTCCCAATTCCACTTGATTTTTAATTCTTCCAAATGAAAATAAATTCCAATTGACATTTGCGAAATAAAGTGAACCAAAAGCGGCGTTCCAATTCTGTTCAGCCAAAGGCATAGATGTAGCCGCAGAACCTAATCCGCCATAAGCGTACATTGGACCGTGCTGCACATTGATGGTTCCGAAACTTTGCTGTGCAGAAAGGGTGAAATCGGGTAAATATTGTTGCTTTTGAAAAGCTGTATTTTGAGCCGAAGCATCAACTAATTGTTGTTTGGCTTTGATTTTATCGTATTGATTTTGAGTACGATAAAGCGCATCTTCAAGTTTTAAGATTTGTCCATAACTATTAAAATAGCTCAGAAATACTAAACTTGTAGCTGCAATGAATTTTAATTTCATTGTAAATAAAATTTAAAAATTAGACATAAAAATGGATGGCAGCATCGAGAAAACGAAACTGCTTTATCAGATTTTTAGTCTAAAATCAAATTCTATAAACGCAATGTAAAATGTAAAGTGGATTGCCCTGAATAGGGACTTTTGAAGAAGAATAGGCGGTGTTTTTTGAATTGTCTGATAGAATTAATTCTAAATCGAAAACCGTTCCCAACATTTTGTTAGGAATAGCATCGCCCCAAAATTTTACCGAAAAATCAAAATTGTTATGTTTTTTTACACTGTCATCAAGTTTTATAATTTTCGATACATGCTTACAACAATTCTTCTTCTGATCTTTTAAACCCTTCTCCTTTGCAGAACAAATTG
>JAGNPF010000183.1 GCA_017989775.1 Flavobacterium sp. | reverse complement strand
CATATAATATGCACCCAAAATGATGGTTGTTCCACCCAAAATGGCAAACCAAATATTCACTTGGGAAAGACTGTACAGCACTGTAAATTCTCCCACAAAGTTGAAAGTCGATGGCAAGGCAACGGATGCCAAAACCAAGATCATGAACATCGAGGTGAATTTTGGCGATTGTGCACGAATACCGCCCATTTCTGCAATGGCACGAGTTTCATATCTTCTGAAAATGATTTCGGCCACAAAGAACAAACCAACCACGACAAATCCGTGTGCTATCATTTGCAAAACCGCTCCACGCAAACCGTCAAGCGTTAGTGTATAAGAACCGGCAGCAATCAATCCGACGTGGGCCAAGGAAGAATAAGCCAATAATCTTTTCAAATCTTTTTGGCGCAAAGCCACGATGGAACCATAGATTACACCCGCAATTCCAAGTCCGATAAACACGTACATGTATTCTTTTGCTGCCAATGGAGCGATGGGTAATTGCCAACGAATAACACTGTACAATCCCATTTTCAGCATAATCCCGGAAAGCAACATGGTTCCAACGGTTGGTGCTTTTTGATAGACTTCCGCCTGCCAAGTATGGAAAGGAATCAATGGAATCTTGATGGCATAGGCCAAGAAGAAAGCCAAGAATATCCAGAATTGTTCCGTGGATGATAATTCAAGTTGTGTCAAATCGCTGATTAAAAAGCTTCCTGCTTTTTGGTGCAAATAAATGAAGGCAACCAGCATAAACAACGAACCGGCAAGCGTGTAAATAAAGAATTTCACCACTGCTTTTTTGCGTTCTTCAGCGTCGCCATTACCCCAAATCAAGGCGATAAAGTAAATTGGAATCAAGGACAACTCCCAGAAAATATAGTATAAAAGTCCGTCTGAAGCGAGGAAAGTTCCCGCCATTGCAAACGACATAAACAAGATTAACGAGTAGAATGCTTTCGGATTTTTATGGGTATTGCCAAAAGAAGAAAAGATGATGATTGGTGTCAGTGCGGTTGTCAGCAAAAGCATCGCCAAGGCCAATCCGTCAGCTTGTAGCGCAAAATAGATTTTGGGTTGCGCTATCCAAAGTTGCGCATAATTTATTTCGTTTCCTAAATTGTATTGGCTCAGCAAACAAATGGCACCTGCAAAAGAGGCCAATCCAAAAAGCAACGCTACTTTTGGAGCCCATTTATCGCCCGAAAAATAAGTAGCCAATGCGCCAACCAGAAGAATAATTAATAGTGTAGTTACATCCATTATGTAAAAATTATTGTAAAAATAAATAAGTTATTATGGCAATAACGCCTATGACAAAAGCGAAAAGGTACAAACCAACACTTCCGTTGTGGACTTTTTTTCCTTGCAAAGCGATTTCGTTGGTCACTTTTCCCAATCCAAAAACCAGTGCAGACAAAGTAGTTTCAACAGAATCCCTGAAGAAACTGGCAAGCACATTTACTGGTTTCACGAAAATAGCATCATACGCTTCGTCAACATAATATTTGTTGTATAAAACTTTCGAAACTCCAGTGATTTCGGCATCTTCAGATGGAATGGTATTGTCTTTCAAGTATTTTTTGTAGGCAATTCCAATTCCGACAACAGCACCAATTGTGGCAATGGCCATCAGCATGTATTCAGTGCTTCCCAAAGTGTGTGCTTCGTGGGTCGCTTTCGAAAATAATGGAGCCAAATAATGGTTCAACCAACTGTGTCCCGGCAAACTGATGATTCCACCAAAGAAAGACAAAATCGCCAAAATGATTAAAGGCACGGTAATCAAGCTTGGACTTTCGTGCAAATGATGTTTTTGCTCTTCGGTTCCTCTAAAAGAGTTAAAGAATGTTAGATAAATCAATCTAAACATATAGAAAGCCGTCATTATCGAAGCAATCGATCCGATTACCCACAAGGCTTTGTTTTCGTGATAAGCTGTCATCAAAATTTCGTCTTTCGACCAAAATCCTGCCAACGGGAATATTCCGGCAATGGCCAATGAAGCAATCAACATGGTGATGAAAGTAATCGGCATCGCTTTTTTCAGGCCACCCATTTTACGCATGTCTTGTTCGCCGTGCAAACCGTGAATTACCGAACCGGAACCCAAGAACAAACAAGCTTTGAAGAAAGCGTGCGTGATTACGTGGAAAACGGCCACTTCATAAGCGCCCAATCCCAACGCCAAGAACATTAATCCCAATTGAGAAACGGTAGAATAGGCCAATACTTTTTTGATGTCATTTTGAACTAGAGCAATCGTTGCGGCAACCAAAGCGGTAACTGCACCAACAACAGCGATGATTTCTTGAACGCTTGGCGCCATGTCAAACAAGAAGTTCAATCTCGTAATCATGAAAATCCCCGCGGTAACCATCGTTGCGGCGTGAATCAATGCCGAAACCGGCGTTGGTCCAGCCATCGCGTCTGGCAACCAAGTATATAACGGAATTTGTGCCGATTTCCCGGATGCTCCAATGAATAGTGCAAAAGCAGCAACGGCAATCCATGTGGCATTGATGTCATTTGCAGAAGTAATTGTAGTTTTTAAAGTGGTAAAATCCAATGTATTGAATAAGGAGCCAACGATAAATATTCCAATCAAGAATCCTAAATCCCCAATTCTGTTCATAATGAACGCTTTTTTGGCGGCATCATTAAAGTCTTGGTTTTTGTACCAAAATCCAATCAACAAATAGGAGCAAAGACCCACTCCTTCCCAACCAATGAACATCATTAGCAGGTTGCTTCCCATTACCAAAGTAATCATGAAGAAAATGAACAGGTTCAAGTATGCGAAAAACGAATGCATTTTCTCGTCATCGTGCATGTAACTGATGGAATACAAATGAATCAAAGACCCAATTCCGGTCACGAACAACAACCAAAGAATGGACAATTGGTCGATGAGAAAACCAAAACTCACGTCGAATCTTTCTATCGAAATCCAATCGAACAAATTAACCACAATTGGTTCTTGGCCGGCATTTCCGAATAAATACAAAGTTACAGCAAAAGAAACCGCAACGGAAAGTGTTCCCACAATTCCCACGATGCTTTTACCCGCTTTTTTGCCCAGAAAAACATTAAATAAAAATCCTAAAAAAGGAGCTAACAGTAAAACTAAAACTAAACTTGTATCCATTGAAGATTATCCTTTTAAGTTTTTTAAATTCCCAACATCAATTGTGTCCATGTTCCTGAATATCGAAACCAAAATAGCCAATCCTACCGCCACTTCCGCAGCAGCAACAGCCATGGAGAAAAACACGAAAACCTGTCCTTGCGCATCTTGGTGATAAGTTGAAAAAGCCACGAACAAAAGATTGACCGCATTCAACATGATTTCGATTGACATAAACACGATGATGGCATTTCGTCTGTACAACACTCCAAAAACGCCAATACAAAAAAGTATCACGCTCAGAAAGATGTAATTTTCGATACCAACTTGATTCAAAATATTGCTCATATTATTTCTTTGTTTTTTCTTTTTTAGACAATAAAACTGCTCCAATCATCGCCACCAAAAGCAATACCGAGGCAAATTCAAAAGGCACCATGTATTCGTTCAGCAAGACTTTACCCAATACTTTTATCGATTGGTAATCTTCGCCTGTCGTGGTGTATTCGCCAACAATTGGTTTCGAGTTGATGAAAATGGCTATCAAAACCAGACACATCAAACAGAAGGTGACAATGGCACCCAAGCGTGTAATTCTGGGTTTATACACTTCGTTTTCCTTGTTGAGGTTCATCAACATAATGGTAAAAACAATCAAGATCATGATGGCACCGATGTAAACAATCAAGTTTACCATCGCCAAAAATTGGGCATTCAATATCAAATAATGTCCAGTGATCGAGGTAAAACATATCAATAAATAGATGGCGCTGTGCATTGGCTTTCTACTATAAATCGTCATGAATGCCGAAGCCAATGTGATAACAGACAGCACGCAAAATAAGACTTGCACTGCGGTTGCATTTGCTAAATTGGGAAGGTGTATCATTTAGTTGGCGTTTTTAAGTTGAGTGTTTTTCATTGCAATGTCCAAAGGCATCACCAATTTGTCTTTACCAAAAATAAAATCTTCCCTGTCATAATTTGCAGGAACCAATTCCTTGGAGATTGTCAAATAAATGGCGTCTTTCGGGCAAGCCTCTTCACACAATCCACAAAAGATGCAACGCAACATATTGATTTCGTATATCTCGGCATATTTCTCTTCGCGGTACAAATGTTTCTCGTCAGACTTGCGTTCTGCCGCTTTCATCGTGATGGCTTCAGCCGGACACGACAACGCACACAACCCACAGGCAGTACAGTTTTCGCGACCTTGTTCATCGCGTTTCAGCATGTGGCGGCCACGATAAACCGGGCTCATGGTACGCACTTGGTCAGGGTAGTGGATGGTGGCTTTTCTTTTGAATAAATGTTTGATGGTAATCCACAATCCCTTGATTATGGC
>JAGNPF010000182.1 GCA_017989775.1 Flavobacterium sp. | reverse complement strand
ATTATGAGCGACGATTTAGAAAAATCTTTTGTGCAGCAATTGAAGACCAATCAGAATATAATCCACAAGATTTGTAGGTTATACACGAATGGCGAAGACGCGCACAAGGATTTGTTCCAGGAAATCACGATCCAGCTCTGGAAAGCTTTTCCGAAGTTTCGGGGCGACAGCAAATTTTCGACTTGGGCCTATCGCGTGGCCTTGAACACGGCCATAACTTTGTACCGGAAAAGCACGAAAACGGTCAAGACGATGGAGTATGAAAAACAGCAATTTTTTATCAGCCAAGAGGATTACAATTACGAGGAAGAAGAACAATTGAAGTTAATGTACCAAGCGGTTTATCAACTGAACGATATTGAAAAAGCCCTTATTTTCATGTATCTTGAAGACAAGGATTATGCAGAAATATCTGAAACACTGGGAATTAGCGAAGTAAATGCAAGGGTGAAAATGAATAGAATCAAAGGAAAATTAAAAAAAATACTAAATCCATAACGATTATGAAAGAGCTGGATTTATTAAAAAAAGATTGGCAAAAAAATGATGCTTTCGAACAAGTTTCCGAAGTGGACATTTACAAGATGCTGCATGCCAAATCGTCTTCGATCGTGAAGTGGATTTTCATCATCAGCATTTTGGAGATTCTGCTGTGGACCTTGATCAGCTTGATTTTCAATACCGACGATTACTTGAAAAAAATCAAGCATGAAGAATTGGAGGTCTATTTTGAAATCTTGACCTATTTCAATTATGCCGTGATTTTGATTTTCATCTATTTGTTTTATAAAAATTATGTTGCCATTTCGACCACGGTTTCGACAAAACAGTTGATGAAAGACATCCTTAAAACCAGAAAAACCGTGCAATGTTATGTTTGGTACAATTTGGGAATGGTTGGATTCAGTATGATGTTGGGCTTTTTCATGGCTTTTACCTACAACCCCGAAGTGGTTGCCTTGATGGACAAAATAGACAACAACACCAAGATCATGGTCATCACGATTGGAATATTTGTTTTTATTATTGCCGCTTTTCTGGGAATCTTTTGGTTGTTTTACAGACTTTTGTACGGAATCTTGCTCCGAAGATTGTATGCCAATTACAAGGAATTGAAGAAAATAGATTTATAAAAACCCGGCTTCGTTAAAACTCCCTCAAACGGTTCAGTTCCTCCTCTGCTTTCAGGTCTTCCACCGGAATCACTTTCAAAAATGAAGGATGTTGCTCGATGGCATATTCCACTTTTTCGACAATTTGTTCAATCGTGTCGTTGTCGTAATCAATTTCCAAGGGAGGCTTGATGATGAACGACTGCAAAATGCCTTTCTTTTTTGTGCGCAATCCCTTCCTGTCAAACGAACGGCGAAAACCGTCAATCACGATGGGAACCACGATAGGTTTGTATTGTTTGATGATGTGTGCGGTTCCTTTTCGAACGGGTTTGAATGATTTTGTCGTTCCCTGCGGAAAAGTAATCACCCATCCGTCATTCAAGGCTATTTTGATGTTTTCGGTATCGTTGGGATTCACCTCTCTTTTTTCGGTTACATCCTTGCCGCAAGAACGCCAAGTTCTTTCCACGGTAATGGCACCTGCGTAAGCCAAAACCCGAGGCAACAAGCCGGCTTGCATGGTTTCCTTGGCAGCCACATAATAAAGGTTCATTTTGGGTTGCCAAATGTAGCCAATGTTTTTTATGGAATCCTGACGACCGCTCAAACTGGCGTTGAAAACATGGAACATAGCCACCACGTCGGCAAAATAGGTTTGATGGTTGGATATGAACAGCACGTTGGTATCAGGCAAGGTCGTGATGATTTCGGAGCCTTCTATTTGCAAACTGTTGAAACCTCGGTAACGTCTGTGTGTCAAGCATGCAAAAACCCGTATCAAATTCTTTTTTATAAATAGGATATGTCCAAACGGATTTCTCTTAAATAATCCCATATAAAATTGTGTTGTGTGTTATTTTTTTGATGACAAACTTACAAAAACTTATAAACTAAAGTACTTTTTTCAACACTTCTTTCAGTTCGCTCAACATCATGGCAGTCGCTCCCCAAACAATGTGTTCTTCTATCTTGAAAGCGGGCACCATGATATTCTCGGCATAAGAGGTCGTCAAATTCACGCTCACCAAGATGTCGTCGCCTATGAAAACGGACAGGGGCAATTCGATAATGTCGGCCACTTCGCTCGTGTCGGGGACAAAAACAATTTCGTCCCTGCAAATTCCAAAAAAGGGATACACCATGAAATTGCTGGGTGGAATGTACAAACGGGTGAAAGCCTTCAAGATTTCGATGCTGTCGGGAGGAATCCCTATTTCTTCGTGTGTTTCCCTCAAGGCCGTATTTTCGAAAATCTGGTCCCTGGGTTCGTATTTTCCTCCGGGAAAAGCGATTTGAGCCGAATGAACGCCTTGATAGGAATTTCGAACAATGAGCACCAAATGGGTTTCTCCATTTTTGGGATAAAAAAGCATCATCACTGCTGCCGTCTTGGGATTTTTGGTCTCGATTTTCAAGTTTTTCATGCTCTCGATTCGCTCCAAAGGCGCCATTTTGAAATGTGCTTCCGATGCAGGAAGACCAACTTCCATTAATTTTGGAACATGTGCTAAAAAGTCTTGAAAATCCATAATCAAAGTCTATTTTTGTAATCAAAAAAAGGTTTGTAAATATACCAAATTTCAATTGCAATAGCAATCAACGGGAATTTCAACAAACCATAAACCATAAACCATAAACAGCAAAGCATACATGTACAGCAAAGAAGAGGCACAACGATTAAAAAGGGAATTCTGGATTGATTTTGCCGAAAAATATCCCCGAAAATGGGTTTTGTACGATACCAAAATCAAGGATTTCTCCTTCAAGTTTTATGTTGACAACAAAAAAGCGCAGGTATTGATCGACATCGAACACCGAAGTGAGGAAAAACGAATTGTTTATTTCGAAAAACTGGAATCCCTAAAAACGATATTGGAGGATGATTTCGTGAAAGACCTGGTGTTCGAAAAAAACTTCGTGCTGGAAAACGGCAAAAAAATCAGTCGCATCTGGGTAGAAAAAACGGGAGTGAGCGTCAGCAACAGAAACTATTGGGACGAAATTTTCGACTTCTTTTTCGAAAAAATGAACGCTTTGGAAATGTTTTATTTTGAATATGGAGACTATATTCGAGACTTGGAAATTAATACTTAAAATTTTATTAAATTCCCTACAAACATTCGGCAAAAAATCTATATTTGAAAAAATTAAATTCCAAATGAAGAAACTACTTTTTGTACTTTTTATGGGCTATTTTTCGAGTTCCCATTCCCAAACCGATTATTCTTTCGTGTACAACAACGACCAAATCTTGAAAAAAGGAATCTCGTTTCATGAAGAAAAAAAATATGCCGATGCCATCAAGGAGTACGACAAAATAAGCAAGGTAGATCCCAAATATCTGGATGCCCAGTACGAAAAAGCGATGTCACTGGCCGCTTTGGAAAAAAAAGACGAATTGAAGGCTTTTTTCGAAGATTTGCACGCCAAAAATTTGATGCTTGAATTCCCTACTTTATACACGCTTTACGGCAGTTTCTTGAGCGACCAAAAAGAGTACGACCAATCCGAAAAAATATTCAAGGAAGGCGAAAAATACCTGCCCAACTCTTCCAATTTCCTTTTCAATTTTGCCATTTTACACGTTCGAAAAGAAGAATCCCAAAAAGCGGTCGATTTATTGAAACGCATCCTCTCCAATGACCCCAACCACGGTTCTTCCCACTATTTGCTGGGTGCCATCGCGCTTGACAACGGCAAAATTGTCGAAGCCACATTGGCTATGATGAGCTACTTGGCCATTGCCCCCAACGGGCGACATGCCGAAAAAGCCATCCAGAACCTGAATGCCAAATATGGCGAAAATTATCTCGAAAAAAACAAGAATGTTTTCTCGAAATCGGGAGATAATTTTGAAGATATTGAAGTCATTCTCAGAAACCAGTTGCCGTTGAAATCGGCATACAAAGTAAAATCGGAAATTGACGACGTCATTATTCGCCAAATCCAGGCCGTGGCCGAATATGCCATGGAACACAAAATGGGGGACGGTTTTTTTGAAACCACCTACATTCCCTGGATCAAAGACATGATGGAAAAACAACGATTTGAAGCCTACACCTATTACATTCTGCAATCGATGGAAGACAAATTAGGCAAAAAACTGACTTCCAAAAAGAAATTGATGATTGATTTCAACGACAATTATCTCCTTGGCGATTTTTGGAATTCGTTCGGGAAAAGAAAAATGGATCTTTTTGGCACGCAACAAGAAGTAATCGTGACCATCAGGAACAGCGTGCCTTACTTGATTGGACAGCAAATCGAGGGCAAAAGCGAGGGCAAATTCAAATACCTGAATGAAAACGGGAATCTTGCCGGCGAATTGAATTTCAAGAACAACGAGCTGGAT
>JAGNPF010000181.1 GCA_017989775.1 Flavobacterium sp. | reverse complement strand
GTCAAAAATATTTATCGGAAAAAGTTCCGGAGTATTGATCGATTGCGATTTAAATATTACTTTAGCCATTGCTTGTTTTTTGTGCAACTCTAAGATACTATTTTAGATTAAAAACAGCAAAAAAAAAAGGCTGTCCTTACTTTTTGGACAGCCTCTTTGTGGTTTTTTGATGTTTTTGGGTCATCTTGTAGTGCAAATTCAAAAACGGAATTCCATAAAACTTTAAATTATGGTCTGCTCGTAGGATGTTTTCTTCGTCAACATAGACTTTGATCCATTCGTGCATTGATTTCACGAACTTAGCCCAATGGTTGCCTTTATGATCCGTTAAAGTGAAATAAAAACCATTGTCTCCAAATGTTTTACCATCTGAACTTAACAGCAAGGAACCATCTGGTAGAACTTCTTTTGTCATTACTACTGAAGCATTTCCATTTGGTAGTGGAAAAATGACTTTGAGTAATGATTTGTTGTATTTTGGAACAAAAGCAGTTGTGTAAATTCCAGCATAAATCACATCATTTGAAATTTTAAGTTTTCTATACCAAATTGTCCATTTTGTTTTGTCCTCTTTTGATAATTTGATTATCTCACTTTTTATTCCTTTGGAAGAATCAAGAGAGTTTAGCGGCAAGTTTAGTTGTTGTAGTCTTTTGCTGAAAATTAGGGATAATGCTTTTCCAAACGGTTTAAAAAAGCTTTTCCATTCACTCCAAATTTCAAAATCATAATTGGAAGTATTAACATAAAAATCTACGACTTGTTTGTTTAGAACATCCAATTCGTCTTGGGTGAAATCTAAATCGGAAATACTTTCCAATAACCCGACATTTGGAATATTTGAACTGTATTTTAAATCCTCGTCATTCACAAGATTTTGAATGAATTTATTACCAATAACATCTTCATTACCAATAGGGCCAATTAACCATTTGTGAGTTTGAGGATTAATTTTTCTTCCAGTTGCTTTTACCCAATATTGAGTTATTTTATCTTGTATCATTTTATTCAACTTTGTTTAACGATATTTCAACCAATTTTCAGTTTGCTTGGAAAGTTTCCAACAATTTTTACTTTGATTTAGATGTAAATATAGTAGAATTGATCTACAGTCAGAAGGACTATAAAATAAAAGTGTTTTGTATGTCACCACCATTTTTATTCCATCAAAAAAGGGTTCCACTTTAATTAAAAAGTAGAACCCTTGTTTTTTAAGAATGCTTTTGGAAACGCCTCGTTTTTAAAACAAATCTGTTTTTAAAACCGCACCGCTGCTGGCATTGGTCACCAAGCTTCGGTATTGTCCCAGCCATTTTGAATTCAATTCTTTTTTCAACGGAACAAATTCGGATCTTCTTTTGGCAATTTCCTCGTCGCTCAAATTCACCGACAAGATATATTGATCCACGTCGATATGGATTTCGTCGCCGTCTTTCAACAATCCAATCATTCCGCCTTCGGCAGCTTCCGGACTTACGTGACCGATACTGGCTCCACGAGTCGCTCCGCTGAATCGACCATCGGTGATGAGTGCCACCTTGGCTCCCAAGCCCATTCCCATAATCAAGGAAGTAGGAGCCAACATTTCCTGCATTCCCGGACCGCCTTTTGGTCCTTCGTATCGAATAACCACCACGTTGCCCGCTTTTACTTTACCGCTTGTAATTCCTTCAATGGCTTCCGGTTGCCCGTCGAAACACACGGCAGTTCCCGTGAAAACTCGGTCTCCAGTGATTCCGGCCGTCTTGATTACCGCACCTTGTTCGGCCAAATTACCGTACAATACGGCCAAACCCCCCACTTTTGAATAGGGGTTGTCTATCGTGTGGATGATGTTCGTGTCCTTGATGTAGGCATCTTTTATTTTTTCCAAAACGGTTTCTCCGCTTATAGTGAGGTTGTCCAACAGGATGTCGTCGCCTCTTTTGGTCATTTCCTTCATTACCGCATTTACGCCACCTGCCGTGTTGATGTCCTCCATGTGCACGGTGGACAAGCTAGGCGAAATCTTGGCGATATGTGAAACTTTTTTGGAGATGCTGTTGATGTCCTCCAAGTTGAAGTTGACGTCGGCTTCCTTGGCGATGGCCAACATGTGCAAAACGGTGTTCGAACTTCCGCCCATAGCCATATCCACGGCAAAGGCATTTCTTACCGCATTTTCGTTCAGGATGTTTCTCAGTTTGAATTTCTCGGTTTGTGCCTTGTCTTTGGCAATTTCGCAAATTCTTCGGGCAGCATTTCTGTACAATTGTTCGCGTTCTTTGGTCAATGCCAAAATGGTTCCGTTTCCTGGCAATGCAATTCCCATGGCTTCCATAAGGGTGTTCATGGAGTTGGCAGTAAACATTCCCGAACAACTTCCGCCACTCGGACAGGCGTTGCACTCGATGTCTTTCAGTTCTTCCTCGTTCATTTCGCCGGCTTCAAACTTTCCAACGGCTTCAAAAGCGGTGGCAAGGTCAATGGGAACACCATCTTTGGTATGTCCTTTTTTCATTGGGCCACCACTCACGAAAATGGTTGGAACATCCACGCGCAAAGCACCCATGATCATTCCCGGAACGATTTTGTCGCAGTTGGGAATGGCAATCATGGCGTCCAATTTATGGGCATTCATCACCGTTTCGATGGAGTTGGCGATTAGCTCTCTGGAAGGCAAGGAGAAAAGCATTCCGTCGTGTCCCATGGCGATTCCGTCATCCACCCCGATGGTGTTGAATTCAAAGGGAACGCAGCCGTTTGCCTTGATTTCCTCCTTGATGATTCGGGCCACCCTGTCCAAGAAAAAGTGCCCCGGAATAATTTCGATGAATGAATTGGCAACACCAATGAAGGGTTTGTCAAAATCTTCGTCCACCAATCCTGTTGCCCTGAATAACGATCTATGGGGCGCTCTCTGGTACCCTTTTTTTACTTCATCACTTCTCATGCTAAATTTTTTATATTTTTTAAAATTGACTTTATTTACTTTTCAAAAGACGGTTGTCTTTAATTTGGGTGCAAAAATACATAAAATCCCAGCGGGATAAAATAATAATCGAACCCGGATTGTTAGATTAATAACAAAACAGCTTTTTTTGTGATGGGATGATTTTTTTGGAGCATTGACAAGCGACTGGCAACAGAAATGTAAAAGTTCTTTTGACTACTAATGAAAAAGAATGTTGCTTGCATTGGAAATGAAATTTTACGCTTCGTTCTTTGACTGCGTCCAGGATGAAGTCTCTCAGGATAGATTATGAAGCAAGACAGCCTTGGGTTTGGGACTATTTGGATTGAACAAGGATTTTGTGTAGATGAATGAGTTAATGATTGAATGCCCTGAATTTAATGTAGTTTCCTTTTGAAAAAATTACTTACTTTTGCAAAGATGATAAAGAAGCAACTCTATATTTATTTTCTTTATGCAGCCTGTATCCTTCAGTTTGGGCACAGTTTGTTTCCGCATACCCATATTATGGAACATCATCATAATGGGAAGCACCATCACCATCACGAGGAGCAATCGGATGAAGATAGTTTGCCTTTATTGTTCTCCCATTTTAATCACTCTTCAGACAGTTTTTCAAATAGTCACATAGAAGACGTGGTTAGTATTGTCAAAGAAGTTCCTAATCAGATAGTTGTTTTAAACAGCTGTTTGTCCTATTCAAATTCTATAGGATTTTGCACTAAAAAAGAAGTAGTCCGGAACAAAGAACCGCTGATTTTTATTTCTCCCCATTTATTCTCTTTCCAATTTCGTGGGCCACCCACACTCTTTAGCTAAACTATTCAATCTTTGAATTACAGGGCACTTATTGCCTTTTTTGGGCTATAAGTTATTTTCATATACACAACTTTCTAAAGACAAAATCAATGAAATCGAAGATTCACGACTTCCAAAAACAAAATCTTAAAAGTAGGAGTAAAAAATTATTGCTTTCAATGGCAGTCGCAGGGATGCTATTTACTGCTTGTAACGGTAAGAAAACCGAAGAACAAGAACACGACCACACCGATGGAACGCATCAACACGCAGACGGTGCAGAGCATCCAAATCACGAAACTGATACAGTTTCCCAAGAAGAATTTACCGTTGGGAAAGATAGTGTGGCTCCGCAAGAAGCGCACGGTCACGAACACGAGAATGGAGAAAAACACGACCATTAATCTCTTTCAATGCCTGTGATTGTTGAAATTACAGGCATTGAATTTAAATTCACATATATGAAAATAATGCAAAAAATAATGCTGCTTGGTCTATTCTTGATTGGATTTACAAGTTGCAACAAAAAAGAGGAAGCAAAAGAAGGTTCGGAATTAGAGCCATTGGCTTACACACTCTACACCGAAAATTCAGAATTGTTTGTCGAATTCAAACCTTTGGTTGTAGGTGAAACTTCAAAGTTTGCCGCCCACTTTACTGTTTTGGGTGAAAATTTCACAGCTTTGACTGATGCTAAAATTACTGTCAGTTTGATTGTTGGAGATCAGGGTATCAAAAATTCA
>JAGNPF010000180.1 GCA_017989775.1 Flavobacterium sp. | reverse complement strand
AAATTCCCGAAAAATATTTAAAAAAAATAGAAGAAGCCATCACCAGCATCGTTTCGCTGGCGCTGAAAACCAAATCCACCAAATCCAAGTACGACGACCTATTGATCAAACTTTTTGAATCGTCCGTTCGTTACAGCAAATTCTCGAAAGTTGACATCAAAAACCTCGAAGAACTGAAACTGGATTATTTCACCAAGGAATTGGAGCAAAACTACTTGATTGATATGGCAGGAATGGCCTTGTGGAGCGATGGAATCGTCGAAAACAACGAAGCTTATTTCCTGCACAAACTAGCCGAATTAATGGCCGTTCCCGATGATTTTGTCACCGAAAGCATCGAAAAAACCAATGAATTCATCACGAAATACAAAAAAGAAATTCCCTATTTCAAATATTCCAATCCGGTCAAACATTTTTACGACCAAACCACGCAAACCGTCGTGACACTCATTGGTCGCAACAAAAACAGACTGATCAAGGAAATCGTCCAAAGCAAGGAATTGATGTTGCTCCTAGCCTATTCCACCCGAAGGGATTTGAATGAAAAAGAAAAGAAAAAAGTAAGGAAACAGTTGTTGGACATTTGCAAAACCATCCCCTCGTTGGCCATCTTTTTATTGCCTGGAGGCAGTTTGTTGCTCCCTATTTTCATCAAATTCATTCCAACGCTTTTGCCGTCGGCCTTCAACGAAAATTTGGATCACGAGGATTAAGAACTCGTTTAATCCCGTCTAAAAAAAAGCCCCTAATTCGCAAATTAGGGGCTTTTAAATAGTCTCTATTCAAATGATTTCAAATACATTACACGCTTTATCTAAAACTTCAATTGATACACATTGGACAAATCCTTGTCTGAACTGAAATTCACGTTCAAATCGGTCACATAACCTGAATTCAAACCGTAAACCCATCCGTGAATGGCGAGTTCTTGTCCTTTTTTCCAAGCCGACTGCACAATGGAAGTTTTGGCCAAATCATAGACTTGCTCTATAACATTCAGTTCAACAAATCTGTTGAAACGATCGGTTTCATCCACGATATCATCCAGTTCTTTTTGATGCAAGCGATAAACGTCCTTGATGTGGCGAATCCAGTTGTCGATGATACCCACCGAATCATTTTTCATCGCCGCCTTGATACCACCACAACCATAATGCCCACAAACCAAGACATGCTTCACCTTCAGGACGTTGACGGCATAATCCAACACACTCAACATGTTCATATCCGAATGAATGACCATGTTGGCAATATTTCTGTGCACAAAAGTTTCACCTGGTTTTGCCCCGATGATTTCGTTTGCCGGCACCCTGCTGTCGGAACAACCAATCCAAAGCAAGGGTGGTGATTGTCCCTTGGCCAAATCTTGAAAATAATTGGGATCAAGGGCCAAGGATTCCTCAACCCATTTTTTGTTTCTTTCTAATATTTTATTGTAAAAATCGCTCATTGATGTCGTTGTTTTGGTTTCCCAAAAATAGAAAAATTATCGGCATTACAAGACATCAGGTGATTTGATTTTTTTATTCTTGCTGCCAGGCCTTCAACATCCAAATGGTTTTTTCTTGTTCGGCAATAAAATCACCCATCATCGAGTTGGTTCCCTCATCCTCTATCTCGCCCGATTTTTTCAGGATGACTCTTTCTATGAGGAGCAATTTCGACAAGGAAGAAACGATCAATTCGATGGCCTTTTCATCATTGTGGATGTTTTTTCCAATTTCGATTTGGCTGTGTTCGATGTAATCTTCGAAAGTGTGAAACGGAACGGCATCCAAGGTCAGGACACGTTCGGCAATCAAGTCAATTTTTAATTGGCTGTCGTTGTACAATTCTTCAAATTTTAAATGAAGGTCAAAAAAACGCTTGCCGCGAATGTTCCAATGCAAGCCTCTCAAATTTTGATAATACACTTGAAAATTGGCCAACAAAACATTCAATTCTGCTGCCAAAACTTCGGCCTCCGCACTTGGTAATCCAATACTGTTTAATTTCATAATTTTTATTTTTTACAAATTTAAAAAATAACCCAGTCGGCATATTATAAATTAAATTGATTGTTTTTATATTTGCATCACAAAATACTATACAATGACAATTACCCAACTGCAATATGTCTTGGCCGTTGCCGAACATAAAAACTTCACGCTTGCCGCCGAAAAATGTTTTGTTACCCAACCCACGTTGAGCATGCAAATCCAGAAAATCGAAGAAGAATTGAACGTGCTGATATTTGACCGAAGCAAAAAACCAATCCAGCTCACGGACATTGGGCAAAAAATTGTCAACCAGGCCAAAAACATCGTCATTGAAGCCGACAGGATAAAAGACATCGTGGAACATCAAAAAGGTTTCATAGGCGGGGAATTCCGATTGGGAATCATCCCGACAATCATGCCGACGCTCTTGCCGATGTTCTTGAATAATTTCATCAAAAAATATCCAAAAATAAAACTTGTCATCGAAGAATTGAACACCGAAGACATTATTCTCCGTCTTAAAAATGGCCATCTGGATGCAGCCATCGCAGCGACACCATTGGAGGACGAAAAAATAAAGGAAATCGTGTTGTATTATGAGCCCTTCGTGGCTTACATCCCGGAAAGTTACGCCATTTCACAAAAAAACGAAATAGAAGTTTCCGACTTGAACATCGACGACATCCTGTTGTTGCAAGACGGGCATTGTTTCCGTGACGGAATTTTGAATTTATGCAAAAGCCAAAGTGTTTCCACCAAAAACAGTTTTCAACTGGAAAGCGGCAGTTTTGAAACCTTGATAAAACTGGCCGACGAAGGATTGGGAACTACGCTGCTGCCCTATTTGCACACTTTGGATTTAAAAGAAAAAGACAAATCAAAACTGAGACATTTCAAGGAACCCAAGCCTGCGCGTGAAGTGAGCTTGATTTACCCCAAAAACGAATTGAAAATCCATATTATCGATGCCTTGAGAAGCACCATTTCGGGAGTGGTGAAAGGGGCGATAACCTTCCAAAACGTTCAGATTATCAGTCCAATTCAAAAGAGATAAAACCAAAAACCGCCCCAAATCTTTGTTTTGGGGCGGTTTCGTTTTTTATGAATTTACAATTATTAAGCAATGTTTCAATTCTGGCTTTTCGATGGTAAAGGTTAAAAGCCATTCCCGTAATTGTTCCAATTCGTAGGGCAACAAGGCTTTTATTGCTTTTTCTAATTCTTTGCAAAAAAGTAGGGGGTCAAAACTGACTCTTTCAAGCACGGATTTAGTGTAATCAAACATTATTTTCGACATAATAATCAAGATTTAGGGTTAGCTCTTTATTATAAAACGTTGTAAAAATAAGGTTTTATTTTTACAAAAACACCAAAATTAACAAGGATTTAAGTTCTCTATCATTGCATAATCAAACGTTTTCGGGTCAATGTTTTCTGGCACGGAACATTTCACGTTTTCCGGGAGCTCCTTCCATTTTTTCGACCGAAAAGCCCACTTCCTGCATGTTTCTTTTTATGACTCCCCTCGCTGCATAAGTAACCAAGACCCCTTTGGGTTTAAGCGCATCGTACATTTTTTTAAAAATGGCCGCACTCCACAATTCGGGTTGGACATCGTAGCCGAAAGCATCAAAATAAATCAAGTCGAATTGTTCCACATCATCAATATCGGCAAAAAACTGTTTCCTTTTGGTCAGACAAAAATGGTCGCCGAAACTTGTTTTTTCTTCCCAATGGCATTCGTGCATTTTTTCGAAAACAGGTCTTTCTTTTTCGGCATCCAATTCGGCAACATAATTCATCGAGGCCGCCTCTTCCAAAGAAACCGGATAAGCCTCTACCCCAACATAATGGATGGTTTGATTCATTTTGGGAGCTTCCAAAAAAGTGACAAAGGCATTCAATCCTGTACCAAACCCAATTTCCAAAATGGAAACGGAATGGTTTTCAAACAAGGAAAGTCCTTTTTTGATGAAAACGTGTTGGGCTTCCTGGATGGCTCCAAATCTGGAATGATAACATTCATCCCATTCTTCAATATGTATCGTGGTAGAACCGTCGCGGGTTTGAATTATGTTTCTTTTCAAGGTGATTTTGGGATTATTTTTTACCAAGCTTTTTAGTGCTTAATTTTAGTTTTAGTTTTAGAAACTTTATTTTCTTTTATCTTTTTGCTCGCAATATATTCGCTGATTTCTTTTCGCTCTTGTTCCGTTAAAGGAGGACTTTGTATAATAAAATCAACACCTTTGGGTTCTTTTATCAAATTCATTTCTTTAAGTTTTAAAATATTTCTTGACTAGTTTTTTCGAAGCTTCGGTTTCAATTATCATTCTTTGATTTTTAAAATGAAAAGCCCCTAAACTTTCTTCATAATGTTTAATTAAATTTGTTTTGGCAGTGAATGCCACAAATCCGTCATATCCTTTTTGAAAGGAAACTTTACAGGCAAAAGCGACCAAATTTCCTGCAACCCCCTCATAAAGTTTATTTTTTCCAATGTTGAAAGGAGCACTTTCCAGTAAATTTAT
>JAGNPF010000178.1 GCA_017989775.1 Flavobacterium sp. | reverse complement strand
CTGTAATGTGTTGCAATGGAATATCTAAGTAATTACAAATTTTAGGCTCGCGTTTCATGATTTCCAAAACGTCCATCGGAAAACCGGTAGGGAAGGCATAGTGCAAACGAATCCATTCGATTCCTTCCACTTTCACCAAGGCTTCCAATAATTCGCCAAGATTGCGTTTTTTGTATATATCCAAACCATAATACGTCAAATCTTGCGCAATCAAAATCAATTCTTTCACGCCATTTTTCGCCAATCCTTCGGCTTCTTTAACCAATTTTTCTATGGTTTGCGAAACATGTTTTCCACGCATAATTGGAATGGCACAAAAACTGCAAGGTCTGTCGCAACCTTCGGCAATTTTTAGGTAGGCATAATTTTTTGGAGTCGTTGTCAAACGTTCACCCAATAATTCGTGTTTGTAGTCGGCTCCCAAGGCTTTTAACAAGGCAGGCAATTCTGTGGTTCCAAAAAACTGGTCCACATTGGGGATTTCTTTTTCTAAATCGGGTCTATAGCGTTCGGACAAGCATCCGGTAACAAATACTTTGTCAACCAATCCTTTTTCTTTTTTGTCGGCATATTCCAGAATCATGTTTACGGATTCGGCCTTGGCGTTGTCAATGAATCCGCAGGTATTGATCACGATGATGTTTCCTTCTTGCTCATGCACGACATCTTTTCCGCTGGCACGAAGTTGGCCCATTAATACTTCGCTGTCATACACATTTTTCGAACACCCAAGAGTGATCACGTTTATTTTATTCTTTTTTAAAGACTTGGTTCTCATAGATATATAATCCCGATATTTTGGGAATTTTGCAAAATTACGATTTTTATTTTTAGAAGTACAATCCTTTGGTTTTTTTAGGGAAGTTATATTCTTGTGTTTTCTATAATTTGGGCCAAAAAACAGAGTGAAATGGTATTGCTATTTTGGACTTTTTTCAATGTGTTTTTTAAATAAAAAGCCATTCCGATTAATGAAATGGCTTTCCGTCAAGTTTTTTATAAACTATGTCTAATGTGTGTGTTATAATTCAAACAACATGGTCATGGAGACGTTGTTTTTTATGGTATTGATTCTGGCAGCATCCGTTAATCCTTGATTAAAGAAAGGTTGTTGCGAGTTTCTTTCGGAGTAGGTGTAAGAAAAATCTAGCTTGAATACTCCAAAATTATAGCCCAATCCTCCGGAGAATGCACTCAAATCACCAACTGTTTCCGAGTTTTTATAAGGGCTTTGTTCGAAACGGTATCCGCCTCTTATACTTAATGCTTTTATTTTATATTCTCCACCAATTCGGACTTCACTTGTAGTGGCAAGAGTGTTGCTCATTTCGTTGTTGATGTCTCTGAAATAAGAATCATTTTCGGGTTGAAATTTTGTGCTGCCATAATCTTTTAGGGCATAATCAAGGCTTAATAATCCTGATTTTCCAAAAACGTAAGCAAAACTTCCTGTAAGCTTTCCTGGTGTTTGTAATTTATAAGGGGCATAATAGTTGGTAATGTTTGGATTTACATAATCAGCGGGCAATTCGCCAGAAATGTTCTTGCGTATGGCCACTAGATTTTGGGAAAATTCATCAGTCAAATTATACCAAGTAGGAGATTCGTAGGCTAATCCCAACCGGACTTCATTGGTCACTTTTGCAATAGCTCCTATTTGAAAGGAAAATCCTGTTCCGTAGGTGTATAGATTATTGTCAAAACTCACTTGTCTTACAGTGTAATCTGTAGTTAAGGGATTGGTGTTGCTTTCGTAAAAACTGGTAGTCCGAGTGAAATCAGTGAAATGTGAATTCAAGTTGATTCCGAGATACAGCTTGTCTTTATAAGAAGTGGCCATATTAAAGGATAATTTTCCGTTGTATCCATTGGAATAAATGCTGTTTTCTTGGTAATAATTCCCTCCTGGAGTAACATTTGAAACGTATGGAGAATTATTGTTGGTGTCGTCTACTGCATTTATTATGTAAGCTTGATAACCCATCATTGCTTGTTGTGCGGCAAATCCGCTCAGGTTTGGGTATTGCATATTAGGTAAATTACTGCCTAAAAAGGAATATAAATCAGAAATTGATTCGTTAGTATTTGTGTTTACAAATTCTTGTGGCACCGGAGCTCCTCCGTTTCCGAAATTTGCATGACTCAAGAAGTAGCCATCAACTGAATTGTATTCATTTGTGCCAGCAGAAAAAACGTTGTTGTCAAAATTATTGGTGTTTTCGTAGTTTATCGAAAAGGAAAGTTTTTTCCAATTGGCATTTGGGTTGTGGTTTTTAAAAACAAAGACACCGCCAGTTTGGTTCATGTCGAAAGAAGCGTCGCAAGCTGAAGTGTTGGTTCTAAAATAAGTTGAATTGTTTTTCGTGCTGAAATTACTTAAAGTCAACGCAATTTGATTATTGGAGAAAACAGCTGAACCCGCAGGATTTACGTTGATGGAAGATAAATCGCCTCCAAGAGCCCCAAAGGCTCCGCCCATTGCTCTAAAACGAGCCGTCCCGTTCAAATTATCATGTGCATAACGCATGGCATCAGTGATGTCTTGCGATTGTGCAACACTAAAAGTGAAGCTGGATAATAAAAGGAATATGTATTTTTTCATTATGAGTTCAATTTGAGTTCTGTTTTTTTTGTTTTTTAAAAAGGAAAGACAGGTTATCTTCTTCCACCTCCACCAGACGATCTGCCTCCGCCACTACTAGAACTGCTGCCAGAACCACTGCTAGAACCGCCATAGGATCTGCTACTGTATGTGCTACTACCACTTGATGTTCTTCCGCTGCTGTAATTGGTTGAACTTGGGGTGTCATTGTAAGATCTTGTAGGGGTGTAGTTTTGACTTCTTGAGCCGTTTGTATTTGTGCTGGTTCTTGTTCGCCCTGAATTGTTTTGAGATTGTGAATAATCTCGCGTCATAAAGGAAGAGTTGTTTCTAGTTGTGCTATTATTGGTATTAGTGGAGTTTCTTCTGTAATTAGAGTCACTTGCATTTCTTGTCGCAGCAGAGTTTTGAGAATATCTATTGTTGTTGTAAGTTTCATTAGAGTATGAAGAGCCTCTTCGTCCTGAATTATAGGAATAATTATTGTTGTTGTATCCGTACCTGTAGTAAGGATGGCTATATCCGTATCCGTAATAAGGATAATATCCTCCCCAGCCGTAGTAAGGATAATCCCAACCATAATAAGGATAACCATATCCATAATAAGGATAACTATATCCATAATAAGGGTATCCATATCCATATCCGTACCCAAATCCAAAACCAAAACCTATCGACATACTCCAAGGATTTGAATATACATTTACTGAAGTTGTTGTTGGATTGTCTCCCCAACCAGGGTATTCTTGGTTTGTAACTTGAATGGTGTCACTTAGGGTTTTGTTTTCATTGTACAATGAACTGAAATATTCTTGGTATTGTTTGCTTGAAGTGTTTTTAACTTCTTTTGCAGAGTTTCCATATATCCCATCGTTATCATAATAGGAACTGTTTTGATAAGAACCACATGATGCCACAAGAATACTTATTAATCCAATTAATGAATAAAGTTTGGCATTTCGTGAAAAAAAAGTATTTGTTTTCATATCAATAGGATTTTTTATTGTTGGACATTACAAAAATAGTTAGTTTTGCTGAACTATTTAGTTAAAATAATTAAAACAAAATTTGTGCCAAACTATTCAATATGAGCAAGAACCTTACCACACGAGCAGACGACTATTCTAAATGGTATAATGAGCTGGTTGTGAAAGCCGATTTGGCTGAAAATTCAGGAGTTAGAGGATGCATGGTTATCAAGCCTTACGGCTATGCAATCTGGGAAAAAATGCAGGCGGAATTAGATAGAATGTTTAAAGAAACAGGACATCAAAATGCTTATTTTCCTTTGTTTGTTCCCAAAAGCATGTTCGAAGCCGAAGAAAAAAATGCAGAAGGTTTCGCAAAGGAATGCGCCATTGTGACTCATTATAGATTAAAAAATGACCCTGATAATCCGGGTAAATTGATTGTTGATCCCAATGCAAAATTGGAAGAAGAATTAATTGTTCGTCCCACAAGTGAGGCCATTATTTGGTCCACTTATAAAGGTTGGATTCAATCCTATAGAGATTTACCATTGTTGATTAACCAATGGGCGAATGTCGTGCGTTGGGAAATGAGAACGCGCTTGTTTCTAAGAACAGCCGAATTCTTGTGGCAAGAAGGTCATACCGCACACGCCACGAAAGCCGAGGCGGTTGAAGAATCAGAAAAAATGATGAACGTTTATGCTGATTTTGCCGAAAATTTTATGGCAATCCCGGTTATAAAAGGATTGAAAACCGAAACAGAACGATTTGCGGGAGCCGAAGAAACGTATTGCATTGAAGCCTTGATGCAAGACGGAAAAGCATTGCAAGCAGGAACTTCACATTTCTTAGGTCAGAATTTTGCGAAAGCGTTTGATGTGAAATTTGCAAATGCCGAAGGAAAACAAGAATATGTTTGGGGAACATCTTGGGGAGTTTCAACT
>JAGNPF010000179.1 GCA_017989775.1 Flavobacterium sp. | reverse complement strand
TTTGTACCATCGTTTGGCCGTAATCTTGATAAACGTTCCTTCGCTAAACGAAAGAAGAGAAGATATTCCGTTGTTGATTGCCCATTTCACCGAAAAAATCGCTTCCGAACAAGGGAATGCGGTCAAACATTTTTCGGCAGCAGCAATCAAATTATTGCAGGAATACGATTGGACGGGAAATATCCGAGAACTGAGAAATGTGGTCGAACGATTGATAATCCTGGGCGGAAGCGAAATCTCGGAAACGGATGTGCAATTGTTTGCCAGTAAATAATAGTAGACACGAATTACACCAATTTTCACAAAATAAATTAGTGGAAATTGGTGTAATTCGTGTCAAAAAGAAGAAAATATGAAACTAAAAAAAATAAACGAAAACCTTAAAGAAAACCTCATTGAAAACGGCTTGACCGAAGCCAATGAGCTGCAGCAAGAAACGTTTTCGACTCTGAAAAGTGGTGCCGATTGTCTTGTTATTGCGTCCAATGGAAGCGGAAAAACGACAACCATTGTTATTAATGTGATTCAAAAATTGGCTGGCAGCAACGAAGAATCGCCTCGTGCCTTGATTATGGTCGAGGACAAGGCTAAAGTGCTGGAAATGGTGGCGCTTTTCGAGAAATTCGGAAAAAACTCCGGATTGGAAGTGTATGGCGTGCACGACAAAGGCGACATGGATTACGATAAAAACTATGTTTCCACCGGAATTGATATCCTGATTGGAACGCCAACCAAACTGAACGATATGTTTAGTACGGCAGGATACAACGTGAATCGCTTGCGAATGTTCATTATTGATGATGCCGATGCCATTTTGAAGTTGCGTCACGAAACCAAAATTATGCGTATTTCGGATAGTATTGCCAAAACACAACGCATTATCTTCACCGATGTTCTTACCGAAAGAATCGAAATTTTGGCCGACAAAATGTTGGTTGAACCTTATGAGTTCGATTTTGAGGAAGAGGAAGATGATTTTGAAGAAGATGACAATGCTGAAGACGTTGATTTTGAGGAGGAAGAAGATGGTCTTGAGGAAGAATAGATGGTCACAACTTTAAACAATTTTAAACAACATTAAACAATAAATACTACAATGGGATTAATGAAAGTGTTTTCGGGAAGCGAAATTTTGGCTTTGGCCTTGCAGGGAAAAATTGAGGCAGCGGGAGTGGAAACGGTGTTGAAAAACAATATCCAATCGGCTAGATTGGCAGGATTTGGAAACTCGGGACAAGCAGTCGAATTGTTTATCCAGGAAACCGATTTTGCAAAAGCAAATCCCGTGATCGAAGAATTCCGGTTGAGCATTTAAAAATATAATGAAGGTCGGAGACCTTTTGTCACGTCCTCAAAGTCGGAGACTTTGCGGAGCGTGGAGCAATTTCTAAAGTAAAAAAAACAGATTAATAGTATGGTTTAGCTCCGCAAAGTCTCCGACTTTGAGGATGTGTTTTTCAGTCTTTGACTGACGAAAAAAAATAAATTACAAACAATGAAATATAAAATGCTGGTGGTCGATATGGACGACACTTTGTTGACCGACGACCACGAAATATCAAACGAGAACAAAGAAATGCTTTTGAAAGCCCAAGAAATGGGTGTTTATGTAGTTTTGGCTTCGGGCAGACCGACCTCGGCGATGATTGAATATGCCAAAGAATTGCAATGCGATGTCAATAATTCCTATATGATTTCGTTTAACGGTTCCACGATTACGGACCTGAAAGAAGACAAAGTGCTTTTTGAACATTCGTTGACCAAAGAACAAATTCATTCCATTTACGATTTCAGCCAAGAAAACAATACGCACATCATCACTTATTTGAATGGACAAATCATTAGCGAGAGCAATTCGGAATATATTGATCTTGAAAGTACCATCACGGGTTTAGAATTGGTAATTGTTCCGAGTTTTAAAGAGGCAGTAACCACTTCGGCAGTGAAATGTTTGTTGCTGGAAGAACCCAATTATCTTAAAACTGTTGAGCCTAAATTGAAAGTTGCGATGCCCGATTTGAGTGTTTGTATGTCAAAACCTTTCTTTCTGGAAGCCGCACCAAATGGAGTTGACAAAGGAGCCGCGATTCAAATTTTGGCCGAAAGACTAAATATCCATCAGAGCGAAATTATCGCCATAGGAAATGCAGGAAACGATTTGACGATGGTGCAATATGCCGGATTGGGCGTTTGGGTTGATAATGTTGATCCGGAATTAAGGGAATTTGGAGATGTTGTCGTAGCTTCCAACAATAATCACGGTGTAGCCGAAGTTGTGAAAAGGTTTATTTTATAGTTTTTTACCACAGAAGCCACGGATTAAACGGATTTACACTGATTAATAAATTTCAAAAAGATTCGTTTAATCCGTATTATCTGTGGCTAATTTTTTTCAAAGGCAAAGGGAAACATAATTCTACATTCCTAAAAATTGCCCAATTCTTTATTTAAGCTATCTTTGCCACTTTCAAAAAAACAGCTAATCGATTAACCGATTAACTGAATAAACAAATCAACAATAAAATGATTACAATCAATGATATTTCCGTGCAATTTGGCGGAACCACTTTGTTTAGCGATGTTTCTTTTGCCATCAACGAGAATGACAAAATTGCCCTTATGGGTAAAAACGGGGCTGGAAAATCCACGCTTTTAAAGATTATTGCAGGAGAAAGCAAACCATCGACAGGAAATATTTCGGCACCGAAAGAAGCCGTGATTGCTTATTTGCCACAGCATTTGCTGACCAAAGACGGTGCAACCGTGATGGAAGAAGCTTCAAAAGCCTTCGGTGAAATTTTCAAAATGAAAGCCGAGATTGACGAAATCAACGAACAATTGACCATTCGCACGGATTATGAAAGTGACGAATACATGAAATTGATCGAAAGAGTTTCGGACTTGAGCGAGAAATATTATGCTATTGAAGAAGTAAATTATGAAGCCGAAGTAGAGAAAATCTTGACCGGTTTGGGTTTCGAACGTGAAGATTTCTCTCGTCAAACTTCGGAGTTTTCGGGTGGTTGGAGAATGCGCATCGAATTGGCGAAAATCCTTTTGAGAAAACCGGACTTGATTTTGCTGGATGAGCCAACGAACCACATGGATATCGAAAGTATCCAATGGTTGGAAGATTTCTTGATTAATTCAGCCAAAGCGGTGGTGGTGATTTCACACGACAGGGCTTTTGTCGATAATATTACCAATCGTACCATCGAAGTGACTATGGGGCGAATTTATGACTACAAAGCCAAATATTCCCATTATTTGGAATTGCGAAAAGACCGTAGAGTTCACCAGCAAAAAGCCTACGACGAGCAACAAAAATTCATTGCGGATAATCAGGCATTTATTGATAGGTTTCGTGGTACTTTTTCGAAAACAGATGCGGTTCAATCCCGGGTAAAAATGTTGGAAAAATTGGTTATTGTCGAGGTTGACGAAGTAGACACTTCGGCCTTGCGATTGAAATTTCCGCCGGCAGCCCGTTCGGGTCAATATCCAGTAATCGTGAAAGAAATGTCTAAATCTTATGGAGACCACGTGGTTTTCAAGGATGCCAATATCGTGATTGAAAGAGGACAGAAAGTGGCTTTTGTGGGGAAAAACGGGGAAGGAAAATCGACGATGATCAAAGCCATCATGAAAGAAATTGGTGTTGACAGCGGTTCCATGGAAGTGGGTCATAATGCACAAATAGGGTATTTTGCCCAAAACCAGGCGGCTTTATTGGATGAAAATGCCACCATTTTCGAAACCATTGACAGTATTGCCGTGGGTGACGTGAGAACCCAAATCAAGAATATTTTGGGAGCTTTTATGTTTCACGGAGATGATATTACCAAGAAAGTAAAAGTGCTTTCGGGTGGAGAGAAAACCCGTTTGGCAATGATAAAATTATTATTGGAACCTGTCAATTTATTGATTCTGGATGAGCCTTCAAACCACTTGGACATGAAAACCAAGGACATCATCAAAGATGCGTTGCGTGATTTTGATGGAACTTTAATTTTGGTTTCGCACGACAGGGATTTCTTGGACGGATTGGCCACCAAAGTTTTCGAATTTGGAAACAAGCGAGTGAAGGAACATTTCGAAGATATTGCCGGTTTCTTGGCACATAAAAAAATGGAAAACTTAAGAGAAATAGAGAAATAATTCTTTCAGATTATAATAGAAAAGTCCGATGCTTACTGATAAAGTATCGGACTTTTTTATTGGAATTAAGCTTCTTTCAAAACGCTTTTTCTTTTGTAATACAAAGCAATATAGGAGAGAACGGCGCAAATCGAACCAATAATCAGCAAGTTGGAAATGGCTCCAAAAGTTTGTGAAAATGCGCCTTCTTCGATAATCAAAACTCGGAAAGCTTTCAAGAAATGGGTTAGTGGAATCACGTTGGCAATTCCTTGAACCCAAACCGGCATTTGGCTCAAAGGCCAAGTAAAACCGCTTAAAATAAAGCTTGGCGTGGCAACCACCATCAGTATTTCGGTTGCTTTTAGTTGCTATGGAAA
>JAGNPF010000177.1 GCA_017989775.1 Flavobacterium sp. | reverse complement strand
ATGCCAACAGAACTTGGCAGGAAATCCGTCGTGGTCGTTATGTCGAATTCAATTTGGTACACGACAAAGGCACTTTGTTTGGATTGAAAACCAACGGAAGAATCGAAAGCATCCTGATGAGTTTGCCACCGCACGTGCAGTGGGTTTATGACCATCATCCCGAAGCCGGCAGCGAAGAAGAAAAATTATTGAAAATACTAGAAAAACCGGTTGATTGGGTTTAGGTTTGAAGTTAAACAACTTTAAACGATAAACTTTTTAAACTTTAAACAAGAAAATATGTTCCCATTACACAGAGGTCGTCGTTTAAGAGTAAACGAATCCATAAGAAGTTTAGTTAGAGAAACCACATTAAGTCCAACGGATTTTATGTTCCCGATGTTCATTGCCGAAGGCGAAAACGTAAAAGTAGCCATTCCGTCGATGCCGGGAATTTTCCGTCGTTCGATAGATTTGACGGTGGAGGAAGTCAAGGAAATTTACGCATTGGGAATCCGAGCAGTCAATATTTACGTGAAAATTAACGAGGATTTAAAAGACAACGCCGGTGTCGAAGCCTGGAATCCAAACGGATTGATGCAACAAGCCATTCGCGCCATCAAAGCCGCCTGTCCCGAGATAATCGTGATGCCCGATGTGGCTCTCGATCCGTATTCCATTTACGGTCACGACGGAATTATTGCCAATGGCGATGTCGAAAACGATTCCACAGTGGAAGCCTTGGTAAAAATGGCCGTTTCCCATGCTCAGGCTGGAGCCGATTTTGTCGCGCCATCCGACATGATGGATGGACGCGTGTTGCGCTTGCGCGAAGGATTGGATGCGGCAGGTTTCCACAACGTGGGGATTATGAGTTATTCCGCTAAATACGCATCCGCATTTTACGGGCCTTTTCGTGACGCCTTGGACAGCGCACCAAGAGAAGCCGATGTTGTGGTGCCAAAAGACAAAAAAACCTACCAAATGGATTATGCCAACCGCATCGAAGCCATCAGGGAAGCCGTTTGGGATGTCGAAGAAGGTGCCGATATGGTAATGGTAAAACCCGGAATCGCTTATTTGGACATCGTTCGCGAGGTCAAAAATGCAGTGAATGTTCCGGTAACGGTTTTCCATGTATCGGGTGAATATGCGATGATCAAAGCCGCCGCCGAAAGAGGTTGGTTGGATCACGACAAAATCATGATGGAGCAATTAATGTGTATCAAAAGGGCAGGAGCCAGCTTGATTTCGACTTATTTTGCCAAAGAAGCCGCAATTATATTAAATAAATAAATTATGAAAAGAGTTGTATTCTTATTAGTCACATTAGCATTCGTATCTTGTAAAAAAGAAAGCGAAGAATCCTTCGGCAAACCCGAAACCACAACAGAAGCCACAACCGAAACACAAAAACCGGAAGAATTGGGGGCAGCCATTTTTGCTGGAAAAGGAGCTTGCGTGGCTTGTCATAAACCCGACCTGAAACTCGTTGGCCCAAGTCTTCAAGACATTGCCAAAATCTACAAAGAGAAAAACGGCGACATGGTTAGTTTTCTTAAAGGCGAAGCTGAAGCGATTGTCGATCCAACCCAATACTCGTTGATGAAACCCAATTTAGAACTTACCAAGACTTTTTCCGATGAAGAATTGAAGGCTTTGGAAGCTTATGTTTATTCGAATTTGAAATAATACTTTTCAGGAGCTAATCCCGCTGTTCACTATATCTCTTGTGGCGAACCCCGCCACAAGAGGATGCCGTTTCCATCGGGGCTAGAAATTCAGAATACAAAAAACCATCTCGTTTTCAGAGATGGTTTTTTTTATATCTAATTTCTTTGTTTCCTTTGCCATTCAATTTTAAAAATTATGGAAACTGCTTATATCAAAACTCCTTTGGGAATCACTAAAATTTTGGGTGACGAAAATGGTATTTCCGTAATTTCCGTTTCTGATGAAGGCGAAATCTCCGATACAATTCCAGTTGTGTTACAAGAAACCGTTTCCCAACTCAACGATTATTTCGAAGGAAAAAGAACGGCATTCACTTTCAAAATGAATCCATCTGGAACCGAATTCCAACGAAAAGTATGGCAAGCCTTGCTCGAAATTCCTTTTGGAAAAACAATGTCTTATCTGGAATTGTCCAAGAAATTGGGTGATGTCAAGGCCATTCGCGCCGTGGCTTCGGCCAACGGGAAAAATCCGCTTTGGATTGTGGTTCCTTGTCACAGAGTCATTGGAACCGATGGTTCGCTAACGGGTTATGCCGGTGGATTGTGGCGCAAAAAATGGTTGTTGGAACATGAAAACCCTTCGACACAGCAAAGTTTGTTTTAAGAAAGACACGAATTGCACGAATTTTCACTAAATTAAATTTTGTTGGATTACAAAATTGACTAAATTTAGGACTTTAAAAGTTTGTGAAATTTTTTTCAGTGACACAAATTCGTGGAATTTGTGTTTAAAATAATCAGTATGATAGAAAAAATCAACCTCAACAACATTCTGTTTCTCGACATCGAAACCGTTCCGGAAGTGGCCGATTTCAATTCTTTGGACGATGAAATGAAAACGCTTTGGGAACTCAAAACCCAATACCAGCGCAAAGACGAATACACGCCAGAGGATTTTTACGATCGAGCCGGAATTTGGGCCGAGTTCGGAAAAATTGTCTGTATTTCCGTTGGTTATTTCGTCGTCAAGGGCGATATTCGAAACTTCAGGGTGACTTCTTTTTTTGGAGACGAAAAGAAAATTTTGAATGATTTTATCAACCTTTTGAACAATCATTTCAACCAACCGCAACACGTTTTGTGCGGACATAACGCCAAGGAATTCGACATTCCGTTTATCGCCCGACGAATGATCATCAACAATATCGCCATTCCCAACAAACTGAATTTGTTTGGCAAAAAACCTTGGGAAATACCGCATTTGGACACTTTGGAATTGTGGAAATTTGGCGATTACAAGCATTTCACTTCCTTGAAATTAATGTGCAAAGTACTCGGAATCCCTTCCCCAAAAGGCGATATCGACGGCAGTCAAGTGGGACACGTTTTTTATGTGGACAAAGACATCGATCGAATCGTGACTTATTGCGAAAAAGACACCATTGCCGTGGCACAGATTTTCCTTCGACTTCGCCGTGAAGATTTATTAATTGAAGAAGAGATTATTCACGTTTAATTCGATATTTAACCCTGACAGAGTTCAAAACCCTGTCAGGGTTAAACTAAATTATTACATTTACAAAAATTATAGATTATGGTATTGAGTAGATTTTGGTTGGTGATTTTCATTTGTTCGATTGCATTTGTGATTTTCAGTTTGTTTTCGGGCAACAGTTATACCATTGACTATGTTTTAAACGGGAAAAAAGACGACCCCATTCTTGTTTCCGAGAAATATATGGATCAGATTCCGGCTTTCATCAAAGACAGCATCAACAAATCGGAAGAAAAAACCTTTATTGTCAACCGCGACACGCTCAATGCCGATACTACTTATGTGTATAAAAACAAGGTGGTGAAAATATTTAGCGGTGTTCAAAAATCGGATGGGTTGTTGCCCACTTGCAAAAGCACCCTGCTCGATTTGATTTTGCCACTTATTGCTTATTTGGCTTTTTTCTGCGGATTGATGGAGCTGTTGATTATTTCGGGAGTGTCCGGAAAATTGGCCAAAGTATTGAGTCCCGTTTTCGTGAAAGTGTTTCCGAGTATTCCCAAAAACCACCCTTCGATTTCGTACATGACCCTGAATTTTGCCGCCAATTTCCTCGGATTGGATTCTGCCGCAACTCCATTTGGATTGAAAGCCATGGAAAGTCTGCAAGAGATAAATCCCGAAAAAGACAAAGCCAGCGATGCGCAAATCATGTTTATGTGTCTGCATGCTTCGGGACTTACTTTAATCGCAACTTCCATCATTGGTTATCGTGCTGCTGCTGGAGCTACAAATCCAGCCGATGTGATGTTGCCTTGCATTATTACCTCCTTTATTGGCACGATTGCCGCTTTTCTCATCGTTGGAATGAAACAAAAAATTAATTTCAAAAGCGCCTCTTTAGTGCTGGGATTGATGGTGTTGATTGCTGCCATTGTAGGTTTGTTGATGTATGTAAACCATTTGGATTTAATTGGCAAAAACTATTTCACCTCCAATCTTTCCGCTTTGATATTGGTGGGGATTATTCTTTTCACGTTGTTGTTTTCTTTCAAGAAGGAAAAGAAATTCACTGAGGCAAATACGACCGTTTACGAATCCTTTGTGGTAGGAGCCAATAATGGCGTGAAAACCGGCGTTACCATTTTTCCTTATGTTTTAGGGATGTTGGTGGCGATTTCGTTGTTCAGAAACAGCGGCTTGTTTGAAATTATCAGCAATTGGATTGCTTTTGCTTTTTCCAATATGGGAGTGAGCAAGGAAATCACCGATGCTTTGCCGGTCGCTTTGCTAAGACCTTTTAGTTCTGCGGGTTCAAGAGGATTTTTGATTGATTCGATGAATACTTTTGGCGCCGATTCGATGACGGGACGATTAAGCAGTAT
>JAGNPF010000176.1 GCA_017989775.1 Flavobacterium sp. | reverse complement strand
GATTGGAAGCCATCATTTCGGCAGGGCAATATTCATAACCAATATCAAAAAGTCCTTTATTGACATAGGTAGCCAGTTTCAGAAAATATTTTTTGGTTTCTGCTTCCAATTCTTCCGGTACATCCTCATAAATCAGGGCATTGTCCTGGTCGGTTTGCAGCAACTGTTCGCTTCTGCCTTGGCTTCCCATGGCCAACCAGGCAAATTTCACCGGTGGAGGCGTTTCCATTTTGTCCAGTGCTATGGCAATGACTTGTTTGATGCAGGCATCATTTAATTCCGTGATTATTTTGGAAGTTAGCATCGTGGGAATATTTTGGTTGATATAACCTTGCAACAATTGCATGATGCGAGCTCGAATGGGTTTCAAATGCTTGGCTTTCTTGGCTCTTTTTATGGCTTTTATCAACACGGCCGGATTGTTGCCCAAGGATACCATGACATCGTGTTTGGACAGCATTCCAACCGCTTTGGAATTGACCGTTCCGTCTTTCGTGATGCACAAATGACTGATGTCGGCTTTCATCATGGCCATTTGGGCTTGGGTAATGGTCATTTTTCTGGGATAGGTAATTACCGGAGATGTCATGATTTCGGCAGCTGTTGCGGTAATGGGGAATGCTCCGGTCACGATTTTGTTCCTCAAATCCTTGTCGGTAATGATACCGATGGGGAGTACCTCTTCTTCCACGACCAGAATGGCTCCCACATTTTTTCGAATCATGATGTCAGCAATGTCTTTTGCCGTGGTTGTTGCATGACAACTGATTAATTTCTTGGAATATTTTACGGGATGCAAGTCCAATACTTTTGCTTCAGTGTCCAAGGATTCGTCGCCATATAATTTTCCTCTATGACTTTTGGAATAGGGTTTAAGGGTATTGGAGGCAAAACTTTCTATCAAAAAATTGCCCACGGCCTTGTTTTCCAAGGCGTATGGCCTGAAAATGGTCAAGGGAATGGCATAAAGAATACTTTCTTCGTATGCTCGGGCTTCCATTTGATAGTTTTCATTGGCGATGAGCGGTCTCAATCCAAAAATATCGCCCTCGTCACACATGTCCAGAATGTCGTTTTGACGGCTGGTTCTAAGGGCTACGGCTCCTTTGTGTACCACATAAAAACTGTCGTGGGTTTCCTCGTTTTCGGCAAAAACAACACTGTCTTTTTCTTTGTAAATAATGGATATTTGTTCCGAAATTTTTTCAAGATCCTTTTGTTGCAAGAAGCTGAAAGGAGGGTAACTTTTTAAAAAATCGGCAACTCTATGGGATATGGTGTTTTTCATGGGTTTGTTTTCTTTGGAATAAAAAAAGCCCCAAAAGGAGCTTTTATTGAAAATTTAGTTCTTTTTCTTGTCAACTTTCATATTTAAAAACTCCACGAACAAGGAGAAGGAAATGGCAAAATACAAATACCCTTTTTGCACCGGCGTAACGTGTTCGCCAAAGATTAACGCATTCGATAAATGGGCACTTTCGGTAATCAACATAAAGCCTATGAGGATTAAGAACGACAATCCCAGAATTTGGATGGAAGGATGTTTGTTGACAAAAGCCCCAACAGGAACGGCAAATTGCATCATGACCAATACCGAAATGACCACCGCGGTAATCATGATATAAAGTGCACCTTCCACGCCGTTGGTCATACCCACGGCCGTCAGGATACTGTCAAAAGAGAAGACCAAGTCAATCATGATGATTTGCAAAAGAACGCCTTGGAAAGATTTTGCAGCCGTTTTTTTTATTTCTTTTTCTTCCTCGCCTTTTTCATCCACTTTTTCGTGAATTTCTTTGGTGCTTTTATAAATCAGGAACAAACCTCCCAACAATAAGATGAGACTTTGGCCCGTAACTCCAGCGGAAAACCAACTAAAATCAATAAAAAACCAGGGTTTTTTCATCTGGATTAATAGGCTGATACCGAACAATAGCGCAATTCTCATGAACATGGCCAAGAACATACCAATTTTTGTGGCTTTTTTTCGTTTTTCCTCGGGCAATTTCCCGGTAACGATAGATATGAAAATGATGTTGTCTATTCCTAGTACAATTTCCAGAAAAGTCAATGTTAACAAGGCAATCCAGGCATCTGGATTTAAAAATACTTCCATTTTATTTTAGTCTAAGTTATAATTTTTTATGTAATCTGGACTTCGGTCTGTCATCCTGAGCGTAGTCAAAGGACAACTTTAATCTTCCAGTTTTTCAACGGTTCCACGTTGTTTTGCGTCGTTGCCCACAATCCCAAATTCAAAGATATAGGAATTCTTGGTAGTAGTCAAAATTTTCATATTGATTAATTTTTCTTCTGCCATATTTTTGGGATGTTTTTTTCGCAGGATGTATTCGCAATCACTCACCCATCGAATGCTGGAAGTGTCGGTTTTGCCTTCGAAAGTTTCAATTTCGATGCTGTCCCTACGTTCAAAAAAAGTGGTTTTTTTGACACCGTTTACCTCGTATTCAAACTTGAATTTCCCGTTTTTGAAATCCTTGCAATTGCGCTCGGTATTGTAACAAGACATTAGCGATAGTATCGGGAGGAGGAAGATTAATTTTTTCATATTGTTTTTAGGGTTGATTTCTGCTATTCTATTTTTATGTCATATTTATCCAAAAGTCCCACAATTCCTTGGGTCGAAAACTTGGCTTTTCGCATCGGATTGGCTTCGGGGTCAATTTTGTAATTGTAAGCCGTCCTGAAATCGGCTCCCGCCAATTGGGTTTCGTTGAAAACGGCATTGTCCAAATTGCAATTCTCGAAAGTCGCGTTCGTAAGATTCGTTCCAATAAAAGAAACGTCTTTCATCGAACAAGTATTGAACTTGGTTTTGGGCATTTTTTTGTTGGCAAAAGACGAATAATCCAAAAGAGAATCCTGAAAACTCACGCCAAACATAAAATCGGCGCAAGAATGAAATTCGATTCCCAGTAATTTGCAATTCCTGAAATGAACCGTTTTTAGGCTGGTTCCAATGAGTTGCGTCATCGACAGATTGCAATCGATGAATTCGCAATCCATAAAAATGTTGTTGCAGAAATTACTGTTCGAAAAGTCGCAGTTCTTGAAAATGCAATCTTCAAACTCCCGATTGTTGACTTTTTTGTCCGTAAAAGATACTTTTTCGAACGTTTTATGGGTGTGTATGAGGTTTTCCATTAGAAGTTTTTGGGTTTCCTTGAGGTATGTCTAACTCGAAGAATTTGAATGCAATCAGCGGTAATTTGATATGAAATCATATAATCATAGACGAAGTAAGTTCTAAAACTTCCGTCATTGTTGTTCTTTTTTGAATCGAGTTTGTAGATTTCTGGTCTGGTTTTTAGGATTTCAGTGCTATCAAAAATTTTGTCAATTACTTTATCTGCAATGTGGATTGATTTGCTTTCAAAAAGAATGTAAAAATGAATATCTTCCAATTGTTCCAAAGCATCGGAAGCCCAAATTATTTTCTTCCCCATTTTTTTGAGATTTCCCGAGCTTCATCCTCAGAGTGAAAATGACCATTCTTGATGCTTTCCAATGCTTTTTCAATTTCAATATTATAATCAACATTGGTAGTTTCAGCAGTTGTTGAGTTTGTAGAAAGCAAAAGGCGTTTTAATTTTTCAACAAAAGTTGGGTCTTTTACTTTGTCAATTTCTTGATGTATCCAATTTATTTCGGCTTGAATATCCATAATCTAATTTTTAGTAAAGATACAAATTAATCGTTAAATAAACTGCGCACCATTGTTTTCAGTCCCAAAACAATCAAATAAACGGAACCAATACAAATGGAGATTCCTACTGCCAAAACCAAATAATGCCACACATTTTGCTTGTTGATGAACGCATTGTAAATCAAGGAGGGACCTATAAAAAGCAAAGGCAAAGCCCAAGCCAAGTATTTGATTCCTTTGGATAAAAGTTCTTTGTTAGTTGACATTTAAAGTTAGAGGTTAGAAGTTAGAAGTTGGGGGTTGGAAGTTGTCAACTGCTTTACGAACACTTCCGTATTTAGCCAATAATTCGGCTGCTTTTTCGTAGGAAACGGGAATTTCTTCCATAATCATTTTCACGCCACGGTCCACGAGTTTGTTGTTGCTCAATTGCATGTCGACCATTTTGTTTCCTTTCACTTTTCCGAGTTGAATCATGGTAGCTGTCGAAATCATGTTGAGTACCAATTTTTGTGCCGTACCTGCTTTCATTCTGGAACTTCCCGTAACAAATTCGGGTCCCACAACAACATCTATCGGAAATTTTGCCGTTTGCGAAAGCGGACTTCCAGCATTGCACGAAATGCTTCCGGTACTGATGTTGTTTTCATTGCAAGCCTGCAAACCACCAATGACATAAGGCGTGGTTCCCGAAGCGGCAATTCCCACCACGACATCATTTTGGTTGATGTTGTTTTCTTTCAAATCGAGCCAAGCTTGTGTGGGGTTGTCTTCGGCATTTTCTACCGCCCTGCGAATAGCTTTGTCACCACCGGCAATGATTCCGTTGACCAAGTCGAAAGGAACACCAAATGTTGGTGGACATTCCGAAGCATCCACAACGCC
>JAGNPF010000175.1 GCA_017989775.1 Flavobacterium sp. | reverse complement strand
GTCGCTTTGTATTCCACATCATCAATCATGATTTTTACCGTGGACAACAATCCCACTTTAAAGCCTGCTTTTTTGTACAATTGATACAACAAAGAAGCGATTGTCGTTTTGCCGTTGGTTCCGGTAATACCCACCAATTTCAATTTTTCGGAAGGATTTCCATAATAATTGGCGGCCATGTAAGCCAAGGCTTTATTGGTATCTTTTACTTGAACATAAGTGATTCCGGCTACAAGATTTTCCGGCAAAGTATCGCAAACAATGGCAATGGCACCCAACTCAATGGCTTTCCCTATATAATCGTGCCCATTTGAAATGGTACCTCGAATGGCCACAAAAACATCATTGTCCACAATATTTCTGGAATCGAAATCCATTTTATTGATGGCAATGTCCGTCGAACCTTTTACGGCTTCGATAGCGACTTTGTATATTATTTCTTTCAGGATAATCACGATAATTCCAATGTTATGGTTGTGTTTTTGGCTAAATGTTCTCCCGGCTGGATGGATTGTTTTTTTACTTTACCAACGCCTATTACTTTTACTCTAACTCCAAGATTTCCCAACAAGGCAACGGCATCCATACCCGACATTCCTTTAAGATTGGGAATGGACAATTGTTGTTTTTGCGACTTTTTCACATAAGCCTCATAGCTGTTTTCTTGTTTTAATATTTTCCTGTCAATGTTTTTTATCTCGTTCGTGGAAGGTGCATCGGTAAAAATCTTTTGGGCAATTCTCTTGAAAACCGGCCCGGCCACATCGGCTCCATAATAATTGTTTTTTGCAGTGCTGGGCTTGTGCACCACGACTATACAAGAATACTTCGGCTTGTCCGCAGGAAAATAACCAACGAATGAAGAAGCATAATACAGGCCTTCTTTTCCAGCTCTGTGGTAATTAACTTGTGCTGTCCCGGTTTTTCCTGCCATCGAAAAATCCTTGGAATACAACTTGGAACCTGTTCCTTTTTTAACCACGTTTTCAAGTACCGCATGCAACTTCAAGATGGTTTCTTGGGAGCATATTTTTTGGTTCATCACTTCGGTATTGTATTTTTTGATGGTTCTGTTCCACTCCTTGATTTCCGAAACAAATTGCGGTTTTACCATCACTCCGTTATTGGCAACGGCATTGTAAAAAGTCAAGGTTTGCAAGGGCGTAATCGAAACTCCGTAGCCAAAAGCCATCCAAGGAAGCGAAATGTTAGACCAATTTTTATCTTTGGGTTGCGGAACAAAAGGCTTTCCTTCTCCCTTAATCGAAAGCCCCAAAGGTTTATTCAATCCATATCTGTTGAGATGATTGACAAATTCCGATGGATTGTTTTTATAATTATTGTAAACCGCCTGAACCATTACCGTATTGGAAGACAACTCAAATCCACGTGCCAAGGAAATTTTTCCGTAACCTCCTTGATGAGAATCACGAACTGACTTTCCCGAGTATTTGATTACACCTCCATAACTGTCAAACACCGCACTGGTATCGATTTTTTTGTCATCCAACAACACCATCAAATCAACCAATTTATAGGTCGAACCCGGCTCGTGTGATTCGGCAACGGCATAATTTGTGGTTTCATAATACGATCCGTCTCCTGCTCTTCCCAAGTTTGAAATGGCTTTTATTTGTCCGGTTTTGGTTTCCATAACCACCACGCAACCGTGATCGGCTTCGTAATCGGTCAATTGTTTCAACAGGGCGTGATGCGCAATATCTTGAATAAAAACATCTATGGTAGAAATCACGTCGTAGCCGTCTTGAGGATCCACTTCATTCACGTCCCGAATGGGTTTCCACTGTCCTTTGGCAATTTTTTGTTTCAAGATTTTGCCGTCTTTTCCGTTAAGGTATTTTCTGAAAGCCCATTCTATACCCTTTCCGTCCGGAGTTCCGTCTGGAGTTTTTCTTTCGTATCCAATGGTTCTCTCGGCAATTTTTCCAATGGGATGTTCCCTTACCGTTTCTTGTTCCACGATGATCCCGCCTTTGTACGCACCTAGGCTAAACAAGGGGAAACTCTTGATTTTCATATATTCCGTGTAACTCAAATCACGAGCCACCAAAAAATATCGATTCTTCTTTGCCCTGGCTTTTCGAAATTCGTTCAGGAAAAAATAGCTGGGTTTTCCCAAAAGAATCGACAAGGAATCAGACAATGGCTTGACATTTTTTTCGAATGCATCCGATTTTGGGGCAACGGCATCAAAACGGATTTCGTAATTGGGAATGGAAGTGGCCAACAAGCTTCCGTCGGCGGAATAAATATTTCCCTTATTGGCAGGAATAACGAAGTTTTTGACAGTTCTTTCCTTGGCCAATTTTCGATAATAATCCCCTTCAACCCATTGAATATTGGTCAACTTTATGGCAATCGCAATGGCCATCACGAAGATGGCGCAAGCAACCAGATAAATTCTGTAGGATATATTTTTATCTTCTACTGCCATATTTTTTGGAAAAAACTTTTTTCTATTGTTTTTTTGACTTTAATTTTTGTTGGAGGCACAGTCGATGGAAAAATTTCCTTTTCCAACATTTTTTCAGAAACTGTCGATTCCATTCTAAGTTTCATCAACTCCGAGCGTCTGTCCACAAATTCCGAACGAAGCTCTTTTACTTCATTTGTCAATTCGTTGATTTTAAAAACTTTTTGCTCAAAACGTTGTGTATTGGCAATCATGATAATGGCCAAAATGATTAGAAAAACGATGAAACGCCAATTCTTCATTGAGTCATCATCAATGAGAAATTTTGCTTTCAATATGCTGTAAACTCCGTTTTTCATTGTTTTTTTTTGTTAACCGCAAAGACGCAAAGGCGCCAAGTTTATTTTTGACCGATTATATTTTCTCGGCAATCCTTAATTTGGCACTTCTTGCCCTGTTGTTGATTTTGATTTCGTCGTTGTCCGGAACAATTAATTTTCCGATAGTTTTGAATGGAACGGAATAGTTGCCAAAAAAATCGCGCTCTGGTTCTCCTTCGAACATTCCGTTTTTCATGAATCTTTTCACCAAGCGATCTTCCAATGAATGATAGGAAATCACGCTTAGTCTTCCTCCTGGATTCAAAACTTCCAATGATTGTTCAAGAAATTCTTTCAGGACATCCATTTCTTGATTAACTTCTATTCTTATGGCCTGATAGATTTGGGCCAATATTTTATTTCGAATTCTTTCTGGCAAGTATTTCGCCAAAACATCTTTCAATTCATCTGTAGTTTTGATGAGATGCTGTTCTCTGGCTTCGATAATCGTTCTGGACAAAGCAGGCGCATTTTTCAATTCGCCATAATCGAAGAACACCCTTCTCAAGTTGGCATCATCGTATTCATTGACCACTCTATAGGCGCTCAAATCATTTTTTTGACTCATTCTCATATCCAATCCCGCATCAAAACGAGTAGAAAAACCTCTTTCAGCCACATCAAATTGATGGGATGAAACGCCTAAATCGGCCAAAATCCCATCCACGCCTTTCACGCCATAAAAACGCAAAAACCGTTTTATAAATCGGAAATTCTCATTAATCAAGGTAAATCTTTCGTCCGGCAAGGCATTCGCCAAGGCATCTTCGTCTTGGTCAAAAGCAAACAATTTTCCGTTTGGTCCCAATCTTCTCAAAATTTCTTTCGAATGTCCTCCACCACCAAAGGTCACGTCTACATAGATGCCGTCTGGCTTGATATCCAACCCATCTACCGTAGGATGCAATAAAACAGGATTATGATATTCCATTTTCGTCGTCATTTAAATTCCCCATTACATCTTCGGCCAAATCGGCAAAATCGATATCTTGTCCGTCAATTGATTTTTCGTATAAATCTTTGTCCCAAATCTCGACTATGTTCACAGCCGACGAGAACACTACATCTTTGGCAATACTGGCAAAAACCACCAAGTCTTTAGGAACCAACAACCTACCCAAAGCATCGATTTCAACCACCTTTACCCCAGCCGTAAATCGGCGAATAAAGTCATTGTTTTTCTTCACGAATCGATTGAGTTTGTTGATTTTTTGCATCATCAAATCCCATTCTTCCATTGGATACAATTCAAGACAAGGTTGAAAAACGGAACGCTTCAAAACAAACCCGTTTTGAAGTGAAGTAGCCAACTGCTTTTTCAAAGGTGAAGGCAACAAAACCCGTCCTTTGGCATCGACTTTACATTCGTATGTTCCGACAATTGTATTCAAGTAAAATTCATTAAAAGATGATGAGCAAAAATATAAAATTTCTACCACTATTTACCACAATATACCACTTTGTTAATAAGTTTTACCACTTATGCCCGCGAAACCCTAGTTTTTGGACAATCAATACATTAGCCCATTTTTGGACTTGCCGTCGAGAACCATCAAATTCCCGAAAAGATTCTCTGACAAAAAGAGAAATTTGTCGTTTGTGACAAAAAATTGAAAGATTTAAAAACCGGAAAAACAAAACAAAATCGATATCGTCATCAATTCCTTTTTTTAACAAAAAGGATTAAAATCAATAAAATTTAATTTCAAGAATCCTTTTTAATCTATAAAACCTATCTTTGTGGC
>JAGNPF010000174.1 GCA_017989775.1 Flavobacterium sp. | reverse complement strand
CTTGCTCAACTGCTCCAGAACCTCGACTTCCCGGGCAGTGAGTTTGATGTCGTCACAATCGCCAACAGATTCAAAATCAATGGGATTTCGGAACAATTTCAGGGTTTTCATGGCAATGGAAGGAGTCATCGTGGCACCGCCATTCATCGTGTCCAAAATACCTTGATGCAAATCTTTTGGGTTGACTTCTTTGAGCAAATAGCCGTCGGCACCGGCTTTTATGGCATTAAAAATATTTTCGTCGTTGTCAAAAACGGTGAGCATGATGATTTTTATTTGCGGATATTTTTGTTTGACAAAACCGGTGGCCTCGATTCCGTTCATTTTGGGCATTTCGATGTCCATCAAAATCAAATCGACATTGTGGTTTTTTTCGAGTTTTTCGATTAAATCCAAGCCGTTTTCGGCCGTGAATTTCAAGGAGAAATCCTCGAAAAAAGAAAGTTTTTCCTGGACTGTTTTTATCAAAAAAGAATTGTCGTCAACAATGGCAATTTTTATGTTCATTCTTCTTACTGTTTTGGATTCCTTAACTTGTTCACTTTTTCAGCGAGCCTAATTTACAACAAAATTGATGCCCTTGAATTTTCGAATAAAAATCAATAAGCAATCAAATAAAAAACATGTAACGCCAGCACCATTACTATTGCGGCCACGAACAACCAAAATTTGTACCTCATCGCAGTTGGTTTAAAAACCAAAGATTGCACTTTTTTTGGTTGAAAAAAATACGCCTTTTGTCGTATTTTTTCATCAGCACTGAAAAAATTTTGCCCAAAATCAATCTAGAGCAAAATCTCGATTTTGGTTCCTTCATTGGATGATTCAATACTGAATTTTCCTCCAATTTCTTCAATTCGTTTTTGCATGTTTTGCAATCCGTTTCCTTTTTGGATTGTGGCTTGGTCAAAACCAAGACCGTTGTCCTGGATGGTGATTTTTGTCAAGTCGTTGCTCTTTTTGGCATTTATGGAAATAATGCTGGCGTTGGCATATTTTATGGCATTGTTTACCGCTTCCTGGATGGTTCTATAAATATTCATCCCTTGCACCGAGCTTAGTTTTTGGTTTTTCAAAACGGGATCAATGGCAAATGAAAAGCTGATTTGGTCTTTGGCTTCCTTGGCCTTTTCGATATAATTGTTGATTCGGATTTCCAAATCTTCGAACGAAATTTCGTTGGAGTTCATTGCCCAAATCGTGTCACGAAGTTCCACGATGGTTTCCCTGGCAAAACTGGAAATATTGGAAAGTTTATGGTCCAGTTTTTCGTTCGTGATCTCGAAAGCGTATTTGATGTTGTCCACCGAGGAAATGATGAAAGTCAGTTGGGCGCCAATATTGTCGTGCAAATCTCTGGAAATTGACAAGCGTTGTTCCTGCAATTTGTTTTGATTTTCTATTTTTGAAATGGCGGATTTCAGTTCAAACTCTTTTTCTTGTTGCGCCGTTTTCAGTTTTTGTTGTCGGTAGATTAAAAATCCGATTAGGGCGATGAAAAATGCCAAAAATGAAATCCCGACCAGCATCATGTTTTTTTGTTTGGCTTCGGCTTCTTTTTGTTGCAACAACTTTTCTTTTTTGGCGGTTTGGTATTTCGTTTCGAGTTCGGCCGTTTGTTTGATAACCTTGGTTTCCAAAATTTCAACCTGCAAGTTTGACGATTTATTAGTATAAAAACTTACGCTGTCTGGTTCGTTTAAATAGCCATAAGTCGATATTAAACAATAATAAGTCTCTAACAATCCTTCCTTTTCATTGGGATTATTTTCATATACTTTTTTTAATTTTAACAAATCCTCTTTTGCTTCATTAAATCGGGAATCAAGTATTTTTTCTTTTATCACAAATAAAGAAAGAGCAGATTCTTGATTTTGAATATTCAAACTATCTCGAATTTGCTTGGATTTAGAAAGTAACGAATTGGCTTCTTTGGATTTGCTTTGTTGTGATTTTATGCCGCCAATATTTACCAATGCGCTTGACAATGAAAGTTTGTTTCCCGTTTTTTTTGAAAATTGAATGCATTTATTATAAAATTTCAATGCGTTCACAGTGTCTTTTTCTCTTAAATAGACATTGCCCAGCGTGAGATAGGATGTGCACAACCCTGATTCAAGATTGTTTTTTTCTTGATAGTCAATCGCTTCATTCAAGTACCTCATCGCCTTTGGGTAATTTCTTGTTTCGTGAAACAAATAGCCGACATTGGCCTTTGTATAAGAAGCGGCTTCATAATTCCCTATTTTTTCAAAATAGTCAATCGATTCCAAATATGTTTTTAAAGCTAATTTTTTATTGCCTTCTTTGTTATAGATATTGGCCAAATTGGCTTTTACTTTTGCCATCCCTGCAAAATCGTTTTTTGCTTTTCTGATTTTGTAAGCATTGAGATAATTGAGTTTTGAATTTTGGTAATCTCCTTTTCTGAAATAAGCAGCACCCACATCGCTATACACTTGGGCAATCAAAGTGGAATCACCCAATTTTATCGATTCCACCACTGCCTTTTTTCCATAATGCAAAGCAGAATCTATGGAAACGGTGGAATAATACCAAGTTAAATCCGAATAAATGGTTGCGGTTTTTTTGGCATCGGGATTGGTTTTAAGGTCTTTTTTAAGAGTATCAATAATGTCCTGGGCATTTTGCGCAGGGGCAGATAATGAGATTGTTAGCAGAACAAAAAAGTAGAAATATTTTTTCATAAAAGACTTATATAGCTAAAGCATAAATATAATAAAATATCCCTTACTTATTTTTTGGAATACAATTCTTCGAAAATTTCGCAACTCAAATTAAAAATGGAATTGTTCAAGGTTTCGTTGGATGCCTTGAGTTTGATTCTCAACTCTTCGGAGAGTTTTATTTTTTGATTTTGATCCTCCAGATTGGATTTCATCTCCAAAATAATATCTTCCAGAAGCATGATGCGCCTCTGGAAGTCTAAATTACTGGTTTTGAAATTGGCTATCAACCCGAAAATCACCAAACAAAGCAGTCCAATTATCAGTGTCAAGACATAAACCATTTTCCTCTTTTTTTTAATTCACAATCAGTTTTTTGGTGGTTTTGTTCCCGTCTTTTTCTATTTCCAAAAGATAGATTCCTTTGTTTAGAAATTGATTTGTAGTGGAAGTTTTCAACTCGAAATCTTTTATTTTTTGCCCCAAAAGATTGTAAACAGTGGCTTTTGCACCCATTAAATCTTGGTCAATTTCGATGTTGAAGTTTCCGTTTGAAGGGTTTGGATAGATTTTGAATTCCTCGACCAAAGCATTGTTTATTCCCAATCCTGAACATTGAAAAATCAGGGTTGGTGTCTGTTTTGTTAAAGCATCTCCAGTTCCCAAAACTCCATCTGAATTTATCCCGAAACCAAAAGTATTGCCGTTATTATCTTGAATAAACGAAAAATGACCTCCAGCACTTGTTTTAGTAATATTTGAAACACTAGCCAACTGAAATGGCACTAAACGATTCATTGTAGTATTATCTCCTAAACGATAATCTCCATTGGGTCCGCCCCAAACCCACAAAGTTCCATTGGTTTTAATAGCAAGATTATGTTCATAAACATCTATTTTTTGCCAATCCGTATCAGTTCCTATTTGAGTGGGTACATTTTTTTTTACGGTAGTATTGTCTCCCAATTGCCCGTAATCATTGTTTCCCCAAGCCCAAAGTGTACCATCATTTTTTATGGCTACCGAATGAGTGAATCCCGCTTCAACTTGGCGCCAATCACTACTAGTCCCTATTTGTGTAGGCACATTTTTTAAATTCACTGTCCCTAAACCCAAATAGCCATCAGAACCAACTCCCCATACCCAAATAGTATTATCTGAGCGTTTTGCCAAAGTATGACCGTTTCCAACCGACACAGAAACCCAATTATTTGCTGTTCCAATTCGAACAGGAGCATATCTATTGGTAAATGTTCCATCACCAACTTGTCCGCCTAAATTGCCACCCCAAGCCCATAAAGAGCCATCCGTTTTAATAGCGGCTGTATTGTTGCTATTGGACGAAACAAATTGCCAATTGGTGTCTGTCCCAATTTGAACTGGAGTATTTCTATCCGTATTTGTTCCGTCTCCTAATTTTCCATAGGTATTTTGCCCCCAAGCCCACAGTGTGCCATTGCTTTTAATAGCAAAAACCGTGTACCAACCCGCTGTTACAAAAACCCAATCATTTGCTGTCCCCACTTGTGTAGGGGTTCTTGCATCATCCGTTACCGCTCCAATTCCTAATTGCCCATATTGATAATCGCCCCAAGTCCATAACGTTCCATCACTTTTGATTGCGGCAGTAATTAGATATCCAGCCGATAAATTTTTCCAACATTGGGCAGTGGTCACCGTGATCACAAATAAAATCAATAATAAAGTAAATAGTCTTTTCATAATAATAGTTTTAAAAATTACAAGTCAAAAATAGGCCGTGCGCAAAAACAAAAAATACGAAGTTTTTCGTATTTTTTCAGCTTCAACACTCAATGTTTCATCAGGGTGTTTTTAGAGATTTTGACCCTACCAATGGATGATTTTCCTTCCAATATCCGAGTAAAAT
>JAGNPF010000173.1:3388-4577 GCA_017989775.1 Flavobacterium sp. | reverse complement strand
GAAAATTTCCGATTATGGCAAATTGTTTTCCTTTGAAAACTTCGTTGATGTCGTATTTCAGGAAATCTTGGGAAATGATTTTGTCCTTCAATTTGTCATAATGAATCCCCAAATAGTCCACCGATTCAGTGTCGATTTCGATAACATAAGTATTGATTGGTTTTTCCAATAAATATTTGGTCAAAACACCCATTCCCGGCCCGATTTCCAATACGTCTTCGTAACCTTCGAGATTCAGGGTGTCGGCGATGTTTTGTGCCACGCTTTCGTCTTTCAAGAAATGCTGTCCGAGGTGTTTTTTGGCTTTTACTTTTTCCATATTGTTTTTTTTAACCGCAAAGACGCGAAGGCGCAAAGAGTTATTGTTTTTAATTTTATAATATTAATTGAATAAACAATATATTAACCTTGTAAATTTTAATTTTACTTTCAAATTTACAAGGTTAATTTTATTTAATGCTCTGAAATCACTTCCAATTCCGTTCTAAAAGAAAGCATTTTTTCTCCAAATAATTTCTCTCCTTCTTCGCGTAATGCTGGAGCATCTTCTATATAATATCTCAGTAAAGTTTCCTTACTATCTGTGACATATTGAACTGAATAAGTAACGCCGCCCATTTCTTCTTCGATTAAAACTCTAGCCATTTTTGCCGAAACAAATTTTCCTGTGGCCAACATTTCAGGAATGTGTTTGTGCTGCATCCAAATCATCCATTTGTCGTGAACGCTTTCGTGTATGTTTGTGGTAACGTTGTAAATGATCATTTTTTAAAAGTATTAAGATTGGAGAATTAAGTATTAAGATTTTGAATTATCCATTCTCCATATTTTATTTTTAATTTTTGTAATTGAAATTGTCATTGCCATTGATATTGCCATTTCAAAGATTCTTATCTCCCCGCAATTGTCGGTATTCCTTTCGGGCTTCAACAAAGTAAATACTGTCCTGATGATTGAAAATTATTTTCTCGTAAAGCAGTTTCGCTTTTTCGGGCTGTTTTAATTTATTGTTCTCTATTTCTGCCGAAAAAAACAACGCTTCATCTATATAAATCGCATCTGCGTGATGGTCGATGATATTTTGGTATTGGCTTAAAGCCAAATTATATTCGCCTTGTTTTTCGTAAATTTTACCCAAACGCAATAGCGTCACTGCCTCTATTTCTTTCCCCTTGAAGCTTTTCAAAAT
>JAGNPF010000173.1:0-3288 GCA_017989775.1 Flavobacterium sp. | reverse complement strand
CGTGATGGTCGATGATATTTTGGTATTGGCTTAAAGCCAAATTATATTCGCCTTGTTTTTCGTAAATTTTACCCAAACGCAATAGCGTCACTGCCTCTATTTCTTTCCCCTTGAAGCTTTTCAAAATTGCCTGAAACTGCGCCGTTGCTTCCTGATTCCTGTTTTGATACAACAGATAATCGCCTTTGGCAAATTGTTTCAGGGCCGTTTGAGTCGAATCGGCAACGGTATTGTCGTTGATTAAAAGGAAATATTCCAAAGCATCATTGGCAATCAATTGCGTGCTTGCCGATTTCAATTCCTTGAATTGCTTCAATGCCCAAACAAAATCTCCTTGAAAATAACTCGTTTTGGCCGCCTTCAAACTTGCTTCGTGCGCCACGGCATCGTTTTTCAGATTTTCCTCAATTTGCGAATAATAAATCAACGCCTGATTGAATTTTTCTTCGAAAAGCAAAATATCGGCCAATTCCATTTTGACTTCGGCCTCTTCATAAACATTCAATTCCAAGGCAAGTGCATTTTTGACAATCGCTTTCCCTTCCTCTGGTTTTTTCAAATTAAATGCCACAAAATGCGCCTGAATCAGTTGCAAAGATAAGCTAATTGGACTTATTCCATATTCCGTCAACAAAGTGGATAATTCCGTATTGATGGCAGGAAAATCTTTTTCGGGTGACTTGTCGATTTTCATTTCAAGCAAATACGAATGCGCTTGAATCAGCAACTCCAAATCTTTGGTATTTTCCAGAACAAATCCCAGAATTTCCTTGGCGGCTTCGGGATTGTCTTCCTCGATGGCGAGTTGGGCTAAATTTATAATACTCGAAAGCGATTCGGGATTTCGTTTGTACACTGCTTTTTCCTGGATAAAAGCTTTTCCAAACTCTTTTTGTTGGACATAATACCAACTCAAATATTCGTTCCAAAAAACGTCTTGATTTTTCTGCGCTCTTGTAATTAATGCTTTTCGCAAGGTTTCGTTGAAATTTTCATCGCCTTCTTCGACCATAAAACGAGCCAATTGATTTTGGATTTGAATCGAATTTTGGGGATTGGCAAATGCTTCGTCCAGGAAGGTAGAAATCATCATTTCGGTGTTGCCCAATTGCCCATAAAGCTCTGCCATTTTGGATTTAAAAGAAAACTTTGGATCTAAGGTTAATGCCGTTTGATAGGATTTCAAGGCATAGTCCAACAATACTTTTCTCTCGAAAGAGTTGGCAATTCCATGAACTTCGTTTGGATTTTTCTTGATTCTCTCTATTGCTTCTTCATAATACTTTTTGGCGGAAGCCTCGTTCTTTTGCAACTGGAAATTATAACCCAATTCGACCAAAACATAACCTTCTTTGTATTTATCAAGCCGCTCTTTTATCAATTTTTCCGAAGTGGAAAAATCTTGTAATTGCTGATAACAATCAACGATTCTAATGAAATACTGGTAGTTTTGCGGTGTGGCTTTTAATAATTCTTCGAAACTAATTTTGGCTTTCTCAAAATCGCCTTTGTCATAATAATACTGCGCTAATTGCTCGTTTTGCGAAAAACAAACCAATGAAAAAAACAGGGCGATATGTAGAAAGAGTTTTTTCATTGATTCAGAATCATTATTTAACCATATAAGGATAAGGCATTTAAGGTCATTCAAATATTACCAAAGATGAAATTCATTAAGTAAATGTATAATTCCAAGAAGAATAAATGCAACTCCAGCAGCGTAACCTTTAAATTTTATACTAAACAATTTACTTTCTGGCAGTTTTTTCGCATATCGCAATATCAATACACCAACCGTAATTGCCATAAGACTTTGAACAATAATTTTCCAAAATGTCACTGAATCCATATTTATATAAATTCTTTTTAACCTTTTATCGATTCCTCTTTTGTCATTTCGACCAACGGGAGAAATCACATAAGTTGCTCTCGTTGTGTGATTTATACTTCGTCGAAATGACAAATTCTTTGAAAAATTTAATTATTACAAATCTTATATGACTTATATGTTAAATTATTTAATCGATAATATCAAACCCGCAATAAGGACGCAAAACCTCAGGAATCACAATGCCTTCCGCAGTTTGGTAATTCTCCAAAATTCCGGCCAAAACTCTTGGCAAAGCCAATGAACTTCCGTTAAGCGTGTGTGCCAATTGAGTTTTTCCGTCTTTTCCTTTGAAACGCAATTTCAAACGATTCGCCTGAAAAGTCTCGAAATTAGAAACCGAACTGATTTCCAACCAACGTTCTTGCGCCGTGGAATACACTTCGAAATCATAAGTCAAAGCCGAGGTGAAACCCATATCGCCACCACAAAGACGCAAAATTCTATATGGTAATTTCAATTCCTGCAAAATATTTTTTACGTGTTCGACCATTCCTTCCAAAGCTTCATACGATTTATCAGGATGTTCGATACGCACGATTTCGACTTTGTCAAATTGGTGCAAACGGTTCAATCCACGAACGTGAGCGCCATAAGAACCTGCTTCACGACGGAAACAAGGTGTGTAAGCCGTAGTTAAAATTGGCAATTCATTTTCGTTCAAAATCACGTCACGAAACAAATTCGTTACAGGAACCTCAGCGGTTGGAATCAAATACAAATCATCGGTTTTGTCGTGGTACATTTGTCCTTCTTTGTCCGGCAATTGTCCCGTTCCATAAGCCGAAGCTTCGTTAACCATATGCGGCACCTGAACTTCGTTGTAACCTGCAGCAGTATTTTTATCCAAAAAATAATTGATCAAGGCACGTTGCAATTTGGCACCTTTTCCTTTGTAAACCGGAAATCCTGCGCCAGTGATTTTGTTTCCCAATTCAAAATCGATGATGTCGTATTTTTTTACCAAATCCCAGTGTGGTTGTGCTCCTTCGTGCAAAACCGGAATATCGCCTTCCTGAAAAACATTCAGGTTGTCCTCGGCCGATTTTCCTTCGGGTACAATATCGGCGGGAAGATTCGGTAAAGTGTATAGTTTTTCCAGAAGCTCGGCAGCCAATTGGTCGGTAGTTTCAGCCAAAGCTTTGCTTTTTTCTTTTAACAGAACTGTTTTTTCCTTGAGAATGGCCGCTTTGGCTTTTTCGCCGGCTTTCATCAATTCGCCTATATCTTTGGATAATTTATTAGATTCGGCTAAAGTATTGTCCAATTCTACTTGTGTAGCACGACGATTTTCGTCCAGTTTTACCACTTCTTCCACAACGCTTGCGGCATCGATGTTTCTTTTTGCCAAAGCCTTGATTACTTTCTCCTGATTCTCTCTAATAAATACAATTTGTAAC
>JAGNPF010000172.1 GCA_017989775.1 Flavobacterium sp. | reverse complement strand
CCTGTGAATACAGGGTAGAACCTCTTGTTTGGGATAATCCACGGCCAGACGCCAAAGATGTCCCAATCCTAAATTAATGGGCGTTGCATTGGGTTGGGCTTGATAATGCAGATCAAAATAATTTTCTTTCAAAAAGTTTTCAAAATCCTCCGATGGACCGTCATGCAGCAGTTCCAACTTTTTTCGAATTTCGGGAATCAATATTTTTTGCTCCGCTTGTTCATTGGAAATAATGTCGCTTGCCGCTCCGTGATAGGTACACAAAAAAGTATCCGTTGCAATGGGCGAACGATCAACATGATAGGAATACACATCGGTGGATATGAAATCAAATTCATCATCCCGTTCGTAACATTTAAGCAAATTAAGTGAGGGAGAAGCTCCGAAATCGGCCAATAATTGCAAATCATTCAAGATGATTTCCCTTGCCATATTCCCCTTTTCCGATAGTTGTAGTGACAGTAAATCTTCAGGATAAACTTCCGTTATATTTTCTTTTAGTTGCAGTTGATCTACAATCTCCTTGAAATTCCCCTTTAAATTTCGGTACCAGCAAAGAGCATTCATTTCTCCCTTGAAATTCGTGTTTACAAGTTCAGGAAAAGTGGATACCACTCCTATTTGGCCGTAGTCAGAAAATGTATTGCCCATAAGTATGCTATCAAGAAAGAGTTTAGTTAGTTTTATGCAAAATTATGGAATTTAACGGCGACTGTCTTGTGTTATTTTTCAAGTATATCATAATTTCCAGCTGCCCAGAGTCTTCCAAAAAAAGTAGATGTTTTTAAAATTCGTAAGCTGAAGCCCATGATTGAATGTGTTTCCTGAAAAAATCTGTTGGACAACAACTGTTGCATTATTAAAAAAACAACCGTTTTTTATTATTATATGCCAATTGTTGTTATATTATACATTAAAATATTTATATTTATAGGATTAATTATTATGATTTCCCAAATATGAATGATAAAGCCGCAACATATCAAGAACTACTTGACAGAATCCAAAATCAAGAATTGAAAATTGCTCAATTACTCGAAAAAGAAGAAGCATTGGCCAAATTCAAGTTTTTTATTGAAGAGTCCAGTGATTTGGTGTGTATTGTGGGAATCGACACTTTTTTTAAAGAGATAAATCCCGCTTTTGTCGAAATTTTGGGGTATTCAAAAGAAGAATTAATGAATCATTCTTTAGTCCATCTTTTGCATCCGGACGATCTTGAACGTTCGTTGAAAGAAATCGAAAAACTGGGTGCGGGAATCCCTACCGTAAATTATGAAAACAGGTTCTTGAAAAGCAATGGTGAATTTGTTACCATTCAATGGACGGCAAACAGGATTTCTGAAGGAAACATATTTGCCATCGGGCGGGATGTCTCCGAAATAAGAAGCATTCAGGAGAAATTGATTCGAAGCGAAAACCTCTTGAATTTTGCCCAGAAAAAAGCAAAAATGGGCACTTGGGAATATAATTTCAGTACCCAAGAAATACTTTGGTCCAGTGAATTGTATGCCATTTTTGAAATAGAAAAAAAGGAAAATCAAGATTTGTTCCAGGAATTTTTGAATAATTTTTCTGCAGAAGACAAAAACTTGTTCCAAGAAAAAACAGCACAATTGATAATTGACAAACAGCCTTTTGAAATAAGTCAAAGTGCTACTTTTTCCAATAAAAAAGTGAAATGGCTCAACCAATCCGTTTTCCCTTTGTTGGACGACCAAGGAAATGTGATGGGAATCCGGGGCAATACCCAGGACATCAGTTTAAAAAAAGAAATGGAAATTGCCCTCAAAGCCAAAGAAAAAGCGGAACTTGATTATAAACTGAAAAAAATTGAGGAAAAAAGCAATGCCAAGTTCAAGAATTACATAGAAAATGCGCCCGACAGTGTTTTTGTGTTGGACGAACAAGGATATTACCTCGATGTAAATCCTGCGGCCACGCTTTTGACTGGTTATTCCAGAGAGGAACTATTGACCATGAAGTTTGGCGATATGTCCACCACGGAATCGCTGGAAGAATACTTTGTGGAATTTAGAAATCTTTTAGAAAATGGAATTGCCAAAAAAGAAATCAAGGCAATTCATAAATCAGGGGAAATAAGATGGTGGTCGGTAGAAGCCGTGCAACTGTCTGAAAACAGGTTTTTGGGTTTTTCAAAAGACATTACCGAAAGAAAAAAATCCGAGGAAATACTGCAACAAGAAAGAGACAAGTTTGTGAAGATTGCCGCCACTTCACCAGGACTAATTTATTCGATGCGTCGCAACAAAGACGGCTCTTTGTGCTATCCGTATGCCAGTAAAGCGGTGGAAGAAATTTACGGATTGACACATCAACAAATAGAACATGACGCCAATCTCATTTTTTCATCCATTCATCCCGACGACTTGGATTATGTGATGCAAAGCATTCACGAAACCAAATCCAAGTTGGTTCCCCTAAAAGGCAAATACCGCTACTTGCATCCAACAAAAGGATTGGTCTGGCACGAAATGAACTCTTTGCCCATTGTAGAACCCGAAGGCACGGTCATTTGCCACGGAATCATTACAGACATCACGGAAAGAATTGAATCGGAGAAAAAAATATTTAAAGCCAATCGACTTTATTTTTTCATAAGCCAAATCAACCAGATGATTGTTCGCACCCATAACCAGGAAACACTTTTCAGAGAAACCTGTGATATTGCGGTCAATTTGGGAAAATTTAAAATGGCTTGGATAGGTCTGATAAACAAAAACACGAAGGATGTGGTTCCTATTGTAATCTCGGGAGAAGACGATGGTTATTTGTCAACAATAAGAAAAATCACAACAGAAGACAAACCCGAAGGACGAGGTCCCACTGGAACTGCGTTGCGAGAAGGAAAATATATAATTTGCAATGATATAGAAAATGATGAGCAAATGCTTCCTTGGCGAGAAGAAGCTTTAAAAAGAGGCTATCTATCTTCGATGTCATTGCCAATCATAAAATTTGGAAGCGTTGTTGGAGCCATCAATTTTTATGCTGGGGAAAAGAACTTTTTTGATTCCGAGGAAATCGCATTACTGGAGGAAGCTACGGGAGATGTAGCTTATGCGTTGGAGAATTTTGAAAGAGAAGCTTTGCGCAAAAAAGCCGAAGCAGCAGTTTTTGAAAGTGAAAAACGATATCATACCCTTACAGAAGTATCTCCGGTGGGTATTTTTCGAACCGATGTCAATGGATTCAAAACATACGTAAATTCACGCTGGTGTAAAATTTCCGGTTTGGAAAACGAAAAAGCTTTAGGCAACGGTTGGCTCAATGCCGTGCATGAAGACGACAAAGAATTATTGTTTGAGAATTGGAAAAATGCAACTTCAAAACAGGAACTTTCCTTGTCCGAGTATCGTTTTGTTCGCCCCGATGGTTCTGTTAAATGGGTAATGGGACAAGCCATTCCAGAGAGAAACGCAAAAAACGAAGTGGTAGGTTACATTGGTACCATAACAGACATAACGGAACGGATATTGGCCGAAAAAGAATTCAGGGAAATTCACAAAAAAATGGAAGCGGTCTTTGATGCCATCCCCGATTTATTGTTTGAAGTTGGATTGGATGGGCGGATTTACAATTACCATTCCCGACGCGAAGATTTGTTGGCAATGCCCGCCAATATGTTCTTGAACAAAACTTTTTCTGAAATATTGCCGCCTGATGTTGCCGAGATATGCCTCAAGGCAATAGAGGAAGCTTCGAAAAAAGGTTTTTCGACAGGGCGTCAATATTCTCTGAAATTGGAAGATGGTTTGTCTCATTGGTTCGAACTTTCGATAGCCCCAATGCAACAAGTTGTGGGTAAAGAATTGCATTTTATATGCCTTTCACGCGATATTACTGAAGCAAAACAATTTGATTTAGCCCTTCAGATCAGTGAAGAGCGATCCCGTGGTTTATTGAATAATCTTGATGCAGGTGTTCTTGTTCTAGCACCGGATGCTTCCATTATTTTTAGTAATCATCAAGCATCTGAATTACTGGAGTTAGAAGTAAATAAGACCACCAAGAAATTCCAAATCGACATAAACCAGGTTTTATTGGATGAGAATGGCGCCAGAATGAGTTTAAATGAACATCCTCTTAAACTCATCGAGAATACCAAACTACCTATAAGAAATTATCTTGTAGGCATAAAAAGAAAAAGCAATGGAGAAAATATTTGGCTCTTGGTCAGCGGTTTTCCAATTTTGGATAAAAAAGGGAATATAAAGGAAACGGTGCTTTGTTATGTTGACATTACCGAACGCAAATTGATGGAAACAGAATTGATAAAAGCCAAAGAACTGGCCGAATCAGCCAATAAAGCCAAAACGGATTTCTTGGCCAACATGAGCCACGAAATAAGAACGCCATTGAACGGAATCATTGGATTTACCCATTTGCTGATGGAATCAAACCTGAAAAAGAAACAGGCGGAATACATGAATACCGTCAATGAATCCGCGAATTTATTGATGCACATTGTCAACGATGTCCTGGATTTTTCCAAAATCGAATCGGGAAAATTGGAATTAAACATTCAAGAAGTAAATCTGATCAAACTATCCAATCATGTCATTGATTTATTTAGGCCTCAAGCCAATAAAAAAAATATAGAGCTTACTTTAAA
>JAGNPF010000171.1 GCA_017989775.1 Flavobacterium sp. | reverse complement strand
AAGGATAATGCCATTGTGCATACGGCATTGAGCCTGAATCAAACCAAACGTCAATCAAATCGGATTCGCGTTTCATTGGTTTTCCGGAAGCCGAAACCAAGGTGATTTCGTCAACTACATTTTTGTGTAAGTCAATTAAATCATAGTTTTCCTCCGACATATTTCCAATTTCAAAACCTTTGAAAGGATTTTCTTTTTGGAAACCTGCAGCGATTGATTTTTCTATTTCGTTGTATAATTCTTCAACCGAACCAATTAATATTTCTTCTGTTCCTTCTTCGTTTCTCCAGATTGGCAACGGAATTCCCCAAAAACGGGAACGTGACAAGTTCCAGTCATTGGCATTTTTCAGCCAGTTTCCGAAACGTCCTTCTCCGGTTGCTTTTGGCTTCCAGTTGATGGTTTCGTTCAAGCCAAACATTCTGTCTCTAACTTCCGTGATTTTGATAAACCACGAATCCAGCGGATAATATAAAATTGGCGTATCAGTTCTCCAGCAATGTGGGTAACTGTGCACATATTTCTCTACTTTGAAAGCTTTATTTTCTTCTTTTAACTGAATGGCAATTTCTACATCGGCAGAACGTTCTGGTGCTTCACCATCAGTATAATATTCGTTTTTAACGTATTTACCTGAATAACTTCCTAAACCATCTATGAATTTTCCTTGCAAATTTACCAATGGAACCGGCGTTCCGTTTTCATCTAAAACCAACATTGGCGGAACTTCAGGAGTAGCTTCTTTAGCCACTTTAGCATCATCAGCACCAAATGTTGGGGCGGTATGCACAATTCCTGTTCCATCTTCGGTAGTCACAAAATCTCCTGAAATTACTCGGAAAGCATTTTCTGGATTTTGATATGGCAAAGCCAATTGCATCAATTGTTCGTAACGAATTCCAACTAAATCAGCACCTTTGCATTCGGTCAAAATTTGGTATGGGATTTTCTTGTCGCCTTCTTTGAAATTTTCAAAATCAGAAGCTTCGGTACTTGCAAAAAATCCTTTTCCGAATTGTTTTCCAACCAAATTTTTAGCCAAAATTACTTTGACAGGTCGAAAAGTATATTGATTGAAAGTTTCAACTAAAACATAATCGATTTTTGGGCCAACTGTCAACGCGGTATTCGAAGGCAAAGTCCAAGGCGTTGTCGTCCAAGCCAAAATATGAACATCTCCAAATCCTTGAAGGAATGAAGGCAAAGTTTCGTTTAATGCTTTGAATTGAGCAACAATGGTAGTGTCGGTTACATCACGATAACTTCCTGGTTGGTTCACTTCGTGCGAAGATAATCCTGTTCCTGCTTTTGGAGAATACGGCTGAATGGTGTAGCCTTTGTACATCAAATCCTTGTTGTAGATTTGCTTCAAAATCCACCAAACGGTTTCCATATACTTGGATTTGTAAGTCACGTACGGATCTTCCATATCTACCCAATATCCCATTTTTTCGGTCAAATCGTTCCACACATCAGTGTAACGCATCACCGTTTTTTTACAGGCTTCGTTGTATTCAGCTACAGAAATAGTTTTTCCAATATCTTCTTTGGTAATTCCTAATGAAGCTTCGGTACCTAATTCCACAGGTAAACCGTGCGTATCCCAGCCTGCTTTACGCTTTACTTGGAACCCTTTTTGAGTTTTATAACGGCAAAAAATATCTTTAATCGCACGTGCCATCACGTGGTGAATTCCCGGCAGTCCATTTGCCGAAGGTGGTCCTTCAAAAAACACGAATGGTGGGTTGCCTTCACGAGTGGTTACACTCTTCTCGAATATGTTTTCTTTTTTCCAAAAATCAAGTACTTCTGATGCAACTGTAGGCAAGTTAAGTCCTTTGTATTCAGTAAATTTTATGCTCATTTTATCCTTTTCTTTAATCGCGGTGCGAAAGTAAGAAATAGTTATGAATTATGGGGTATTAGTGATGAGTTTTTGTTTGCCGAAAAGGCACCATGATGCTAAAGTGATTCTGTACTGAAAAGACAACGACTTTGAATTTACGAAAATTTGTATTGAAAATGAAAGAGGTGTTTGCCTTGTTAAATTCCTTCCAATCATATTCTATTTCGTCTTTAAGTAATACCTTTATCAATCCAAACAACTACTAAAAAAAGTTACAATGACAACAATAGCAGCACAATTCGGAATGAAAGAAGCACTGGCCCAGCTTGGTATAAAACCCATAAACGAAGGAACTTCAACCGGAATCAATAGTTTTTCAAGCGGAACAATTCTGGAAAGTTATTCGCCGGTTGACGGACAATTGATTGCCTCGGTAAAAACCACTTCGCCGGACGATTACCAAAAAGTAATACAAACCGCCACCGAAGCCTTTAAAACCTTCCGATTAATGCCAGCGCCAAGACGAGGCGAAATCGTGCGGCAGTTTGGAGAAAAATTGCGCCAAAACAAGGAAGCCTTGGGCAAACTCGTTTCCTACGAAATGGGGAAATCATTGCAGGAAGGCTATGGTGAAGTCCAGGAAATGATAGACATCTGCGATTTTGCCGTGGGACTTTCCCGCCAATTGCACGGACTCACCATGCACTCGGAACGTCCGGGACACCGAATGTACGAGCAATACCATCCGTTGGGAATAGTTGGCATCATTTCGGCCTTCAATTTTCCCGTGGCGGTTTGGTCTTGGAACACGGCTTTGGCCTGGATTTGTGGTGATGTTTGCGTTTGGAAACCTTCCGAAAAAACACCTTTATGCGGCATTGCCTGCCAAAACATCATTGCCGAAGTGATTAGAGAAAACAACCTTCCCGAAGGAATTTCTTGTTTGATCAACGGCGATTACAAAGTGGGAGAATTGATGACTAATGATCAACGAATTCCGTTAATTTCAGCAACAGGTTCCACTCGAATGGGGAAAATTGTAGCCCAAACCGTCGCTTGTCGTTTAGGAAAATCTTTATTAGAATTGGGCGGCAACAACGCCATCATCGTGACACCCGATGCCGACATCAAAATGACCGTAATCGGAGCCGTTTTTGGAGCCGTGGGAACTGCAGGACAGCGTTGCACTTCGACTCGCCGTTTGATTATTCACGAAAGCATTTACGACAAAGTAAAAGACGCCTTGGTTTTGGCTTACGACCAATTAAAAATAGGCAATCCATTGGACGAAAAAAACCATGTTGGGCCATTGATTGATTTGCAAGCTGTCGATATGTATGCCAAAGCCTTGGAAAAAGTGGTTGCCGAAGGCGGAAATATTGTCGTCAAAGGCGGAGTGCTTTCGGGCGAAGGGTACGAAAGTGGTTGCTACGTAAAACCCGCCATCGCCGAAGCGGAGAATTCGTTCGAAATCGTGCAACACGAAACCTTTGCACCAGTTTTGTATTTGTTGAAATATTCCGGTTCGGTCGAAAATGCCATCGAAATCCAGAACGGGGTTGCCCAAGGTTTGTCCTCGGCCATCATGACCAATAATTTGCGCGAAGCCGAATTATTCTTGTCGGTTACCGGTTCCGATTGTGGTATTGCCAATGTCAACATAGGAACTTCCGGAGCCGAAATTGGTGGCGCTTTTGGTGGTGAAAAAGAAACGGGCGGCGGTCGGGAATCCGGTTCCGATGCCTGGAAAATCTATATGCGTCGTCAAACCAACACGATCAATTATACCACGAGTTTGCCTTTGGCACAGGGAATAAAATTTGATTTGTAACAAATTAAAACCCACAAAAAAAGTGGCTAGATTTTCATCCAGCCACTTTTTTTATTTTAGATTCCAGTGATTACAAATTGAATGAAGCTCCAATGTTAAAAGAAGTTCCATTGTTGTATTTGGAAGCGGCATCATTGTCGTATTTTGCAAAAGGAGCGGAAAACTCGGTAAAGATTCCGAATCCATCAGAGAAGAAATAACGGGCGCCAATGTGACCGCCAAAGTTTTTCAACCCCAAATTCAAACCGGGATAGACATCAAATTTTGGAGAAACATTCAACACGCTTCCCAAGTTGGCATTGAATCTTGCCTTGGCATCGAACCGATATTCAAAATCAACAGCGTCGATATGGCTTCCGCCCAATAAATACGAGCTAAGAACCCCAATAGAGAAATTCTCGCCCAGACCAAAATCGGCTGAACCAACAATTCCATTTCCTCCATTTTGAAAAGTCATCCCAATATTGGCCTTTGTGTCTCCTTTTCCTTTAAATGCTTGGGCATTTACCATACAAAATGCGCTCAATAATACGATTGTAAAAATCTTTTTCATAGTTTGTTTTTTTTTTTTGCAAATATAGTTTTTTTTTAATTTCTCCCTTTTTCATTTGGATATAAACTAGGCAAGAATTCGCTTTGCCAAAATTCTTTGGTGTCCACGTCCATCATGGTCAACGGCCCTTTGAAAGCAGCACCTGTGTCCACGTTCCAAACGTTGGCCATTTGCACCGGAACGGTTTTGTTGATTCTCGAAACCGGTGTGTGACCAATGTAGATTTCCTTGTACAAAGTGAATCGTTTTGGGTAATAAATATGGTCGGGTTTCATCGTTTTGTCCAAAGCCAAGGCAGTTTCCCACAAGGATCGATCCCAATAAAACATTTTTGGAAAATATTCGAAGTCAACACCGTTCATATTCGTAAAACCGGCGTGGATAAACAACCGATTTTGTTCGTCGATATG
>JAGNPF010000170.1 GCA_017989775.1 Flavobacterium sp. | reverse complement strand
AAAGGTTACGGATTCATTACAGACGAAGAAACAGGAAAAGACATTTTTGTTCATGCATCAGGAATCACTGCGGAAGAACTTCGCGAAGGTGACAGAGTGAGCTATGAAGAAGAAGAAGGAAGAAAAGGAAAAGTTGCTGCGAAAGTAGCAGTTATCTAAGCATAAAAAATTATTTTTTTTGCCGAAGAACGTTTAAAGCGTCCCGATAATATCGGGACGCTTTTTTATTTCAATACCCAAATGTCTTTTTTTTAAAAAAAATGAAATCGTTTTCGGGTAAAGGCAATCTTAAATTAACAACAATTTCGTTCATATTTCAACTAAATTTCGTTTTAAACTTGTGTTTTAAATACTCGAAACCTATCTTTGTGTCCTTATTTAGACTAAAGCAATTTTCATTATGCAATCGAATCAATTAGACTACTTTCCAATACTAATGCAGGCGCTCTTGGCCATAGGATTTGTAGCGGGAACAATCATGGTTTCAGGGAAATTAGGCCCTAAAAGATCATCCAAAATCAAAGATGAAAATTTCGAATGTGGAATCGAATCTTTGGGTAATGCCCGAATCCCTTTTTCGGTAAAATACTTCCTGGTTGCCATTCTTTTTGTGTTGTTTGACGTCGAGGTGATATTTCTATATCCTTGGGCCATCAATTTCAAGGACTTGGGAATGGAAGGAATGATCAAAATGGTAATCTTCATGCTTTTGTTGTTGGTGGGATTTTTCTACATCATCAAAAAGAAAGCATTGGAATGGGAATAAAGAAATTTTGGATTTCAACTCTTGTATTTTGGATTGCTTCAATTTGGTATTAAAGATTTGAAAAACAAACTTTTCAAAAAACAATATTTATTTTTTTAAAATATTGATTTCTGATTTTAAGGTCTTTTAATCAGGAATCCAAAATCTAAAATGAAATGAGTGATTCAAATATAAAAATGGTTGCCCCTCCTGAAGGTGTTTCTGGCGAAGGTTTTTTTGCCACATCGCTAAATGAAGTTGTGGGGTTGGCTCGTGCCAATTCACTTTGGCCACTGCCTTTTGCAACCTCTTGTTGCGGAATTGAATTTATGGCAACCATGGCTTCGCATTATGATTTGGCTCGTTTTGGTTCCGAACGTGTGAGCTTTTCTCCACGACAAGCCGATATGTTGTTGGTTATGGGAACCATTTCAAAAAAAATGGGACCAATCTTGCGTCAAGTTTACGAACAAATGGCGGAACCTCGTTGGGTAATCGCCGTTGGAGCTTGTGCTTCTTCCGGTGGCGTTTTCGACACCTATTCCGTGTTGCAAGGAATAGACAAAGTAATTCCTGTTGACGTATATGTTCCCGGCTGTCCACCTCGACCAGAACAAATCATAGACGGCGTAATGCGATTGCAGGAACTGGTAAAAAGCGAATCGGTAAGAAGAAGAAGCTCTCCAGAATATCAGGAATTATTAGCTTCCTATAACATAAAATAAGGAAATGAGTACAGAAACGACACCCATTCAAGATAAATTAGTGGAAACCTTTGGCGAAAATGTTTTCCATTTCAATCAAGAAAAAGACATCTTTTCATTTGAAGTGGCAGCCGACAAAATTACCGCTGTTGTTCTTTTTTTGAAAAATGACCCAAGCTTGCGTTTTCACTTCCTGACCGATTTGTGCGGAATCCATTATCCGGACAACGAACCGGAAAGACAATTTGCCGTTGTTTATCACATGCACAACTGGTATGAAAACAAACGCATCAAAATAAAGGCTTTTCTCAATGCGGCAAAACCTGAAATAAAAACCTTGACTACCATCTTTCCTGGCGCCAATTGGATGGAAAGAGAAACATACGATTTTTACGGCATCAATTTTATTGGTCATCCACAATTGAAACGAATTTTGAACATGGATGAAATGGTTTCTTTTCCAATGCGAAAAGAATTTCCGTTGGAAGATGGCGGAAGAACAGACAAAGACGACCGATTCTTCGGAAGAACACAGTCAAATAGATAAAAATCAATATATAATTTTTCACATTCCATAAATGTCAGAACTATTATTACCACCAGAGCATCGCTATGCTGAAATTATAAAGAACAAGCAGAACGAAGACGGAAGCGATCTTTCGATTCTGAATTTAGGCCCAACGCATCCTGCCACGCATGGTATCTTCCAAAATGTACTGTTGATGGATGGGGAAAAAATTCTCGAAGCGGAACCAACAATCGGCTACATTCATAGGGCGTTTGAAAAAATTGCCGAAAACCGACCTTTTTACCAAATCACGCCGCTTACGGACCGAATGAACTATTGCTCCTCTCCCATCAACAATATGGGATGGTGGATGACCTTGGAAAAACTGTTGGATATCGAGGTTCCCAAAAGGGTTCAATATCTAAGAGTCATCGTGATGGAATTGGCCAGAATCACGGACCATTTGATTTGTAATTCAATTCTTGGTGTTGACACTGGAGCGTATACCGGTTTCTTGTATGTTTTCCAGTTCAGGGAAAAAGTTTACGAAATCTACGAAGAAATTTGTGGTGCCCGTTTGACTACCAATATGGGAAGACTGGGCGGTTTCGAAAGAGACTGGTCACCGGAAGCTTTCCGCAAATTAGAAGTGTTTTTGCAAGATTTTCCAGTTGCTTGGAAAGAATTCGAAAACTTGTTCGAAAGAAACAGAATTTTTATCGACAGAACCGTAAATGTTGGCCCAATATCTGCCGAAATGGCGATGGCTTACGGATTCACGGGGCCCAACTTGCGTGCTGCCGGAGTGGATTATGACGTTCGTGTGGCACATCCTTACTCCTCTTACGAAGATTTCGACTTCAAGGTTCCGGTAGGAAAATCTGGAGATACTTACGACCGTTTTTGTGTTCGTAATGCCGAAATTTGGGAAAGTTTGAGCATTATCCGTCAGGCATTGGACAAAATGCCCGAAGGAAACGTGTTCCACGCCGATGTTCCCGAATATTATTTGCCTCCAAAAGAAGACGTTTACCACGACATGGAATCCTTGATTTACCATTTCAAGATTGTAATGGGAGAAATTCCTGTTCCAGTTGCCGAAGTATATCACGCCGTTGAAGGCGGAAACGGAGAAGTTGGATTCTATTTGGTAACCGACGGAAGCCGAACCCCATACAGATTGCATTTCCGCAGACCTTGCTTTATATATTACCAAGCCTATCCCGAAATGATAAAAGGAGCTATGCTCTCGGATGCGATTGTTATTTTATCGAGTTTAAATGTTATCGCCGGAGAATTGGACGCTTAAAAATTAAGATTGCAGAATGTAGATTTTAGAATGCAGATTGAAAAATCTAAAACCTAAAGTCTAAAATCTAAAATACAGAATGGAAAGAACAGATTACAAACAAGAAATAAACATGACCGAAGCATTGATGACTCGCATCAATGAACTAATCAGTCATTATCCTGAAGGAAAACAAAAATCGGCTTTGTTGCCCGTTTTGCACGAAGTTCAGGATGCGCACGACAACTGGTTGAGTATTGAATTGCAAGACAAGGTTGCCGAAATTCTTAAGATAAAACCTGTTGAAGTATATGAAGTGGTTTCTTTTTACACCATGTTCAACAGAAGACCCATCGGCAAATACATGTTCGAATTTTGTCAAACTTCGGCCTGTTGCTTGAATGGCGTCGAGGATTTGATGGATTATACCTGCGAAAAATTGGGCGTCAAAGTAGGCGAAACTACTCCTGACGGACTTTTTGAAGTAAGAGGAGTCGAATGTTTGGGCGCTTGTGGTTATGCTCCAATGATGCAATTGGGTGATTTTTACAAAGAACACCTGACCAAGGAAAAAGTAGATCAGATCATTGCTGATTGTAGAGATAACAAAATTACGTTACACGATAAATAATATGTCACAAAAAATATTATTAGACAAAGTAAATATTCCGGGAATCAAAACATACGAAGTCTATCGCCAAAACGGTGGTTATGCTTCCGTGGAAAAAGCCTTGAAGACATTGACTCCAGACGAAGTGGTTGAAGAAGTGAAAACTTCGGGATTGAGAGGTCGTGGTGGTGCAGGTTTTCCGGCCGGAATGAAATGGAGTTTTATTGACAAAAAATCAGGAAAACCAAGACATTTGGTTTGCAACGCCGACGAATCGGAACCGGGAACTTTCAAGGATCGTTATTTGATGGAATACATTCCGCATTTATTGATCGAAGGAATGATTACTTCGAGTTATGCTTTGGGCGCCAACCTGTCTTACATCTATATTCGTGGCGAATATATGTGGGTTTACAAAATTTTGGAACGTGCCATCGCCGAAGCAAAAGCTGCGGGTTGGTTAGGAAAAAATATATTGGGCACCGGATACGATTTGGATTTATATGTTCAAATTGGTGGTGGAGCTTACATCTGTGGTGAAGAAACCGCATTGATTGAATCATTGGAAGGGAAAAGAGGAAATCCTCGTATCAAGCCACCATTTCCGGCAGTTTCTGGACTTTGGGCCAATCCAACCGTGGTAAACAATGTCGAAACCATTGCAGCCGTGCCTTGGATTGTAAACAATTCAGGTGCTGATTATGCTAAAATTGGTGTTGGTCGTTCAACTGGAACCAAATTGATTTCGGCTTCGGGACACATCAAAAATCCGGGCGTTTACGAAATTGAATCGGGATTG
>JAGNPF010000169.1 GCA_017989775.1 Flavobacterium sp. | reverse complement strand
GTGAAACGTCATTTGCAATTATTACCACAGGTTTTTTGGTTGGATATGCCACAGGATTTAATTCATTCTATTGAGCAAGCCAAAGACAATGCGGCGGTTCGTCAAATAGGTGTGGAGTTTGCAGTTCAGCAATCCAAAGAATTAATTGAATTTGGTGTGCCTTGCGTGCATTATTATTCGATGGGAAAATCGGATAATATTCATCAAATAGCGAGTCAGGTTTTTTAGATTTCTGTATAATCTTGTAGAGACGTTGCATTGCAACGTCTCTACTTCGTCATTTCCCTAAATACAGTCTCCAGATTTTTATTTTTCTGATTCAATTGTAAAGTTTTCAATCCATTCGCATTCGCAAAATCAAAAACTGCTGGACGCATGTCTTTGTCGGCATTGAAAGTCAATTCCCAAATCATATCGTGGGTGTTTTTATAAGAAGTCAGATTTTCGATTTTGGCAATCAATTCTTGCTCGACTGCAAGGTCAAATTCTACTTCGATAACTTGTTCTTTTTCTGCTGAAATTAAATTGTCCAGTTTTTTGTCAGCTACAATTTTTCCTTTGTCAATGATGATGACGCGGTCGCAAATGGCTTCCACTTCCTGCATAATGTGTGTCGAAAGGAAAACGGTTTTGTCTTTCCCCACGTTTTTAATCACGTTTCTGATTTCGACCAATTGGTTGGGGTCTAAGCCAGTTGTGGGTTCGTCGAGAATCAAAACGTCAGGATTGTGTAATAAAGCGTTGGCAAGCCCAACACGCTGGCGATAGCCTTTAGACAATTGTCCTATTTTCTTGTGACTTTCATTCGATAAACCCGTCAATTGAATTACTTCTTCAATTCTGGATTTTGCTACTTGATACACGTCGGCATTGAAAGCCAAATATTCTCTTACGTACAAATCCAAATACAAGGGATTGTGTTCCGGCAAATAACCGATGGATTGTTGCACGGCTTTGGTTTGCGAGTTGACGTCAAATCCATTTACGGATGCCGAACCTTCGTCGGAAGCGATATAGGTGGTCAATATTTTCATCAAAGTCGATTTTCCGGCACCATTTGGTCCAAGGAAACCAACGATTTCCCCTTTTTGAATGGAAAAAGAAACTTGATTCAAAGCTTTTTGAGCTCCATAACTTTTGGAAATGTTATTTACTTCTATAGACATGACGTATTTATTTGCAACAAAAGTAAACAGAATATTTCTTGATTTATTGTTTTTTAATCGGCATTGTCCAAAAAGACTCTGTTGAAGGTTTTTGGTGCTGAGAACCATTTGCATACAGTTGTTTAATTGTTATTTTAAGGCTTCGTTTTTAATTATTTAGTAATAAAAAACAGGTTTTGCAGATAATTCTTTTTTTGTTGTATAATATTGGTCTTTTTTTTGGTTTCGCAAAAAAAATATTTATACATTTGCCAAGAATTTATCAAAAATCACAAACAAAATGTCATCTAACCGTTTTTATTTTAGCAATTCTTTTTATTTCTTCTTTAGGAAGTAAGGATTGTCTATGGTTATTTGAAAGATTTAAGAAACAAATAAAACAATATACAATCCTGATGAAAATCAGGATTTTTTTTTGAACATAAATGAAAACAAAAATTGCAATTCAAGGTATAATAGGTTCTTTTCACCATCAGGTAGCACAAGAATATTTTGGTAATGGTGTGGAAGTTGACGAATGTTTATCGTTTGAAGAATTGGTTGATAGTCTTCTTTTGGGAAAATCAGACGAAGCGGTAATGGCAATTGAAAACTCGATTGCAGGCCCATTAATTCCGAATTATGCTTTGATTGACAAGAATAATTTGCACATTATAGGAGAACACTACTTGAGGATTCATCAAAATTTGATGGCTTTGAAAGGTCAGAAAATCGAGGATATTCAGGAGGTTCATTCGCATCCAATAGCTTTGTTGCAATGTATGGAATTTTTGAAAAAATACCCGCACATCAAAATTGTTGAAGATAAAGATACGGCCGAAACCGCAAGAAGAATTCACCAAAAACAATTGACAGGAATTGCCGCAATTGGCAGCAAAACGGCTTCTGAAATGTATGATTTGGATATTTTGGCTCCGGAAATTCAAACCATTAATAATAATATGACGCGTTTTGTTATTATTAAAAAGGAGAAATCATTTGTTTCAGAAGATGAAATTAATCGTGCTTCGATAAAATTCGAATTGGATCACAAACGCGGCAGTTTGGCAGCAGTTTTGAACGTGATGAGCGATTGCAAATTGAATTTGACCAAAATTCAATCCTTGCCAAAAATAGAAACTCCTTGGAAATATTCGTTTTTTGTGGATGTAACTTTCGATAAATACGAAGATTACGCCAAAGCAAAATCGTTATTGGAAATTATGGCCGAATATTTCAAAGTGTTGGGCGAATATAAAAACACAAAACCGTAAAAAGGAAATTCCAAAAGACAAAAAACAAATTCCAAAAAGGAAAAGAGTCAGGAAAAATTAAAAATTATGATTACAACAGCAAAACGTCTGGATATAGTTGAAGAATACTACTTCTCCTCAAAATTGAGAGAAGTAAGACAGTTGGCTTCCGAGGGGAAACCCATCATCAATATGGGAATTGGTAGCCCAGATTTGAAGCCTTCACAAGCGGTTATTGATGCGGTAAATTTGGCAATGCAGGATGAAAATGCACACCAATATCAAAGTTACCAAGGTTTGCCAGAATTGAGAAAAGGAATGGCCGATTTTTACAAGAATAACTATGGAGTTGCCTTGAATCCGAATACCGAAATTTTGCCTTTGATGGGTTCCAAAGAAGGGATTATGCACATTTCATTGGCATTTTTGAACGAAGGCGACCAAGTTTTGATACCAAATCCGGGATATCCAACGTATTCTTCGGTGACCAATTTGGTAGGAGCGGTGCCGGTTTATTATGATTTGAAAGAAGCTAACAATTGGGAACCTGATTTCGAAGCTTTGGAAAAGTTGGATTTATCGAAAGTAAAATTGATGTGGTTGGGTTATCCGCACATGCCAACAGGAGCGAGAGGAAGTCTAGAATTGTTCGAAAAGTTGGTGGCTTTTGCCAAAAAACACAACATTTTGTTGATTAACGACAATCCATACAGTTTTGTTTTGAACGATAAACCGATGAGTTTGTTGCAAGTAGAAGGAGCAAAAGACGTGGCATTAGAATTGAATTCTCTATCAAAAACCTTCAATATGGCAGGTTGGCGTGTGGGAATGGTGTTGGGAAATGCAGCTTGCATCGATGCGGTTTTGAAAGTAAAAAGCAATATGGACAGCGGAATGTTCTTCGGAATCCAAAAAGGAGCGATTGAAGCCTTGAAAAGTGATCAATCTTGGTTCGATTCAATGAACGCCGTTTACAAAAGAAGAAGAGTTTTAACAGAACAATTGGCCGAGAAGTTAGGTTGTGAAGTTTACAAAGAAGGTGTTGGATTATTTGTTTGGGCAAAATTGCCAGCAGGAATCACATCTGCGGAAGATTTTATCGATAAGATATTATACGAAAAATCGATTTTCATCACGCCGGGAACTATTTTTGGTAGTAATGGCGAAGGATACATCCGATTTGCACTTTGTGTGAAAGAGGAAAAAGTACAAGAAGCAATAGATAGATTTGCGTAATGTAGAGACGCGATTTATCGCGTCTAAAAATCGAAACAAATGAATGTACACGTAATAGGAATAGGATTAATTGGCGGTTCGATGGTATTGGACATTAAAGCCTTGCACCCTGAATCAACCATTTATGGAATTGACACCAACGAAAGTCATTTGGCCGAAGCCATTGCTCTTGGAGTTGTTGACCAAGCGGCGACATTCGAAGATTTGGCCCAAGCCGATTTCGTGATTGTTTCGGTTCCCGTGGATATTGCATTGAAGGTTTTGCCAAAAGTTTTGGACGCCATCGGAGAAAACACCATTGTTTTTGAAGTAGGTTCCACTAAATCGCCAATTTGCGAAGCGGTGGCGAATCATCCAAGAAGAAGAAATTTTATTGCCACACATCCTATTGCGGGAACAGAATTTTCAGGGCCATCAGCGGCGATAAAAGGCTTGTTTCAAGGGAAAACGAACATCATTTGTGAAGTCGAGAAAACGACTTTCAAATTACAGGAAAAAGCCTTGGATTTGTTCAAAAGTATGGGAATGAGAATCCGATATATGGATCCAAAATCGCACGACAAGCACATTGCTTATGTGTCGCATTTGTCTCATATTAGTTCGTTTATGCTAGGAAAAACAGTGATTGACAAAGAAAAAGTGGAGCAGGATATTTTTGATATGGCGGGTTCGGGATTTGAAAGTACGGTTCGTTTGGCCAAAAGTTCACCGGCCATGTGGACACCAATTTTTAAGCAAAACAAGAAACAAGTCGTGAAATCATTGGAAGAATACATATCCAATTTGTCCCATTTCAAGGAATTATTGGAGAACGACGATTACGATGCGATATTCAACGAAATGCAAAGCGTGAACAAGATAAAAGAAATACTAAACGGAATGAAGAAGTAGGCAGTGGTCAGGATTTAGTGGTCAGTCTATGTTAGCAGTTAAAAAAGGAACAACACATAATATACAATAAAAATTAAATTTAGAAAAGATGGAAAACAAGAAAGAAATGAGAAATTGGTTGAACGAATTCAA